>SVFJ01000028.1 GCA_015056925.1 Lachnospiraceae bacterium
TGCAACCTATGGTGGATTTGTAGTGATATTTTTATGCCGTCACCAACAGCAGTTTGGAAGAGTATCGTGGAGATGGCGCAGGATGGCTCGCTTTGGGAACATTGCTTTGTATCAACTAAGAGGGTTATGATTGGATGGTTTTGGTCTGCGATTGCAGCTTTACCGATAGGTATGCTGATGGCAAGGAGTAAGAAGTTTAGTGCGGTATTTCAGCCAATTATTGAGTTTGCAAGATACCTTCCTGTTGTGGCATTGGTTCCACTGACCTTATTATATCTTGGTATAGATGAGAATCAGAAGTATGTGATTATTTTCCTTGGAACCTTTTTTCAGCTGGTATTGATGGTCTGCGATACAGTGTCAGGTATTGAGAAGAATATGATAAATGCAGCGAGAACCTTGGGGGCAAATAAGCTTCAGGTATACACAGAGGTCATTTTCCCAGCAGCATTACCAGGATTGATGGATGATTTCAGATTGACGATTGGATGGGCTTGGACTTATCTGGTAGTGGCAGAGATGGTAGCAGCGTCAGCAGGACTTGGATATATTATCTTGAAGTCACAGAGATTTCTTGCAACGGATGTGATTTTTGCAGGGCTGATTATGATAGGTTTGATTGGCTTGGTGACAGATTTCTTGTTGCGTCTTATGACCAGGATAATTGTACCATGGCATGAGAGATTGGGAGATTAGAGGATATTGCAATGGAGAATATAAAGTTAAGAGTGAAGGATTTGCAGAAGATATATCCTGCAAATGGTAGAAAAGATAAAGAGGTTGTGGCACTTAGGGATATTAACCTTGAAGTGATGGAATCTGAGTTTGTTGTAATGGTAGGTCCTTCGGGCTGTGGTAAATCTACGTTAATCAATATTATTGGCGGATTAGAGGATGCAACTGAGGGAGAAGTGCAGATTGATGGTAAGGATGTTGTGGGTCCTGGTGCGGATAGAGGTATGGTATTCCAGGGATACAGCTTATTTCCATGGCTTACGGTACAGAAGAATATTGAGTTTGGATTGAAGATGAAGAAGGTTCCAAAGGAGGAGCGTGCCAAGATAGCCAAGGAGTTTATTGATTTGGTTGGGTTAACTGGATTTGAAAATTCATTACCAAAGCAACTGTCGGGTGGTATGAAACAAAGAGTTGCTATTGCAAGAACCTTGGCAAATCATCCACAGGTATTACTAATGGACGAGCCATTTGGAGCTTTGGATGCGCAGACGAGAGTGGTTATGCAGGAGCTTTTGGCGAAGATTAGCCGTGAGACAAAGAATACCATTTTATTTATAACGCATGATATTGACGAAGCAATTTTACTGGCAGATAGAATCTATGTGATGAGCAGAAGACCGGGAACTATCCGTGAGGTGATGGATGTTAATATTGAGGGCGAGCGTAATCATGAGATGCTGGTGAAACCGGAGTTCTTAGAGATGAAGCGTAAGATTATGGAAATGCTCTGGCAGGAAAGTCAGGATGCAGCAATGGGAAAATAGAGAGTTACCTCTATTAATATATATTATATATAAGGGAGAAAAGGATTATGAAAAAGTTTTTGGCAGTAGTATTAACAGCAATGCTTGCATTGTCATGCGTAGCATGTGGTGCAGCAGAAAAGACAGCTTCTACAGATGGATTGGTACCATTGAAGATTGCTTTCTGTACGTGGGCAGGTTATGCACCGCTTTATATTGCAGAGGAGAAGGGCTATTTTGAAGAGGCTGGTTATGATGTAGAAATTGTAATTATGGAAGATGAGTCTACTTACGGAGCAGCATTGGTATCTAATAGTATTCAGGCATTGGGGCAGGTATTAGACCGTGATATCATTCAGTTTGATGCAGGAGCACCTGAGACTTATGTTTGTACAATGGACTGTTCAACAGGTGGAGACGGATTAATTGCGACAGCAGAGATTCAGACCGTGGATGATTTGGCTGGAAAGACAGTAGCATTGGATAAGTCAGCAACTTCTTATTTCTTCTTTTTACAGGTGTTAGCCGACAGTAATATAACAGAGGATCAGATTAATATCGTTGAGATGGGAAATGATGAAGCAGGTGAGGCATTTATTGCAGGTCAGGTAGATGCTGCGGTAACATGGGAGCCAGCATTAAGCAATTGTGTAGAACGTGAAGGCGGACATATCTTAGTTTCTTCAGCGCAGTATCCTAAGGCAATTATTGATGTTTTAACAGTAAATACTAATTTCTTGGCAGAGCACCCTGATGCAGCAGATATATTAAATAACTGCTGGAACAAGTCAGTAGAATATTTGAATGAAAATTTTGACGAGAGCTGTGAAATCATGGCCAAAGGGCTTGATCTTTCTGTTGAAGATGTAAAGGCAGAGTGTGCAGGAATTACATTCTATGGTGAAGCAGAGAATAAGGTGTTTAATGACCTTTCTACAGAGGAGAATGTAGTTGAGATAGCAGAAATGTGTACAGATTTCTGGTTAGAAAAGGGATATATGGAGTCTGAGGATATTAGCGGATTCTTTACATACATAACAGAATAGTTTATACGAAAAGAAGATGTGGAAAATCTACATCTTCTTTTTGGTTGACGTTCTCCAAAAAGCATGCTACAATACATTTAACAATTAAGTTAAATGTTAAATGAGGTGATGTATATGGCTATGCAGGATACATTAAAGGCATTAGCTGACCCGATACGGCGTGAGATATTGCATTTGCTAAAGTCAGGAAGAATGTCAGCCGGAGATATCACAGAGCATTTTGATGTGACGGGTGCAGCGATATCAAGGCATTTATCAGTATTGAAGGATGCAGATTTGATTCGGGATACTCGAGAAGGAAAGTTTATTTATTATGAACTGAATGCTTCTGTGTTAGAGGAGATAATGCTTTGGATTACCAATTTGAAGGGAGAAGTTTAGATTATGAAAGAGAATAAAGGAAAGATTATATTGTCATCAGTGTTGGTTCTGTTTCCTATGCTGATTGGACTATTATTATGGAATGCGTTGCCTGAACAGATGGTAACACATTGGGGAGCAGACGGTGCGGCAGACGGATGGAGTAGTAAGTATTTTGCTATTTTGGGGATACCTATGCTAGTATTGGTGTTACATTTGTTTTGTCTGTTTGTCTGTCTTAGAGACCCTAAGAATGCAGAACAGACTGATAAAGCATTGGGATTAGTATTCTGGGTGTGCCCGGTTATTTCAGTGGCTGTCAATATTATGATGTATTCGGTAGCACTTGGTATGGATGTTAATATACAGCTTTTTATGCCGGTGGTTCTAGGGCTGATGTTTGTTATCATAGGAAATTATCTTCCAAAGTGTAAGCGAAACAGTACGATTGGGATTAAGGTAGAGTGGGCATTAAATGATGATGAGAACTGGAATATGACACACCGCTTTGCAGGAAAGGTATGGACAGTTGGCGGTTTTCTTTTGATTATTATGGAGTTTTTAGCAGGTAGTATGTCTCAAATACTGTTTCCGATTGTGCTGCTTATGATAGTGTTTGCTCCGGTGATTTATTCCTATGTATTTTACAGACAGCAGCTTAAGGCCGGATTGACGCTTAAGAAGAGAAGAAAGAATCCTTTTTGGCAGAGTGTAGGTATGTTGTTAGGATTAACAATATTGGGTGTGGTTATGCTGATGTTGATTACGGGAGATGTGAATATCAGCTATCATGACACAACATTTTTGGTGGACACAAATTATTGGGACGATTTGGAGATTCCGTATGCAGATATAGATTCGATTGAGTATCGTGAAAGCTGTGTGGCAGGTTCAAGAGTATGGGGATTTGGTAGTATGCGGCTTGCGTTGGGAACATTTGAAAATGATGAATTTGGAGTTTATACCAGATATTCCTATGTTGGAAATGATGCTTGTGTTGTGCTGACGGTAGGAGATAAGATTCTGGTACTGGGAGGACAGGATACCGAGAGTACGAAAGCTATTTACGGAGAGTTGTTGGGAAGAATTTCGAACAAGTAATATGAAGGAGAGAGGTTAGTATTATAATTTTGAAAATATAAGTAAAATAGCGGACATGAGATAAGAAATTATTCTCATGTCCTTTTATTTGCAAAATCCGTAAACCGCTTTTCTTGCGGTAAAGCGGCTTACGGATTAGCTACAATATAGAGAACTTATATAATGGGAATTTGTCTTGTAAATTCATTTTGAATCGGCACCTTGTATTTTAAAGCCTTTACGCCTTCATAGACTTTTGCAGCATATAAGTCAGCCTCCAAGGACGTCAAAGCCGGTCCGTCAAACTCCTTGTAAGCATCTGCAAGCTTGGAAATCAAGGGAATCGAAGCATTTGATTTGATAGAACTTAGCAAATTACTGCTTCTTTTACGGAAACCAAGGATTCTGGCATAGTGAATATAGTCATCGGCACGAAGTGCTTCGATGGTGTCTTGCTTCATATTAAGAAGAATATGCATCAGGCATCGGCTGATACGATTGTAGGTAAGGTCTTTGGATTTATTCAGCATACAGAATTCATCAAATCCGGTAAAGGTACCTATGTTCTTAATTATTTTATCTGAAATAGGTTCTGTAACATCATAGTATAGTGAATAACCCCGATTGCATTCCTCCAAAAGTTTATAATACAAAATAGAAGAGAAATCATTCGCAAACAGAAAATGTTGCATGGAATCTTCTGAAAGTATTCTGCTTACTGCGGGCGGAATATAATGATACAATTGAGCAAGTGTACCGTAATCGGAAGCAAGCTGAGAGCGTATTGCATTTGCAGAAGCGAACTGTCCTTGAGTAAGCTCGGTCTCGTTATAACCACTTCCGCTTCGGGCGAGAGTTACCGGCTGTATGCGGCTATTACGCTGAAGCAATGCTTTTATATATTCGATTCCTAATATATTGTTAGGTGAGTTTAAGGTCTCCGCTAAAACATTATCATCCGCTCCGATATATGTTGATAAAGCATGTGAACGGGCGGTGGGATAGGAAAGGCCTTGCTGTAAATATGCCTTCAAAGCAATTGAATACTCAGCAGGCTCTTTGGCAAGAATAGAGGCACAGCGGTTTAATAAAGAAATATCACCTGCTTCGCTTCCAAAGTGCAGAATATCTACAACACCAAGCTTATCCAAAAGAGCAACAGCACCCTGAGCAAAATACTCAGCACTGCCAAGAGCATAATACACCGGAAGCTCTAATACCAAATCGGCACCGCATTCTAATGCCATGCGGGCACGGATGTGCTTATCCACGATGGTAGGGATGCCTCTTTGCGCGAAATCACCACTCATGACAACAATGATGCGGTCAGCTCCGTGCTCTTTGCGTATCTTATTCAGTTGATATAAATGTCCGTTATGAAATGGATTGTATTCTGCGATGACCGCTGCAATTTTCATATGTCCCTCCTGATACTTCTTTTATAAAAGCCTAGCATGAAAGAGTGTTGAAAACAAGTCAAAAAAGTATAGAATATGTCAAAAAAATAACATTATTTATTCTGCCTAAAAATGAAAGAAAGAATTGTGCATAATCAATAGAAGCGTTGAAAATACGAGCTTTTGTATCCGAGAAAAGACAAAAAATCATGAAAAAAACTCTTGTATACACGAAAATGGTACGTTATAATGTAAGTGCTTACATAAATGGTAAAAACTTACTATATTATATAAGGTAAGCTTGGAAAATGAGTTGTAGAAAAGTATTACAGGATAAGGAGATTTGAGTATGTCTTACATTGATTTAATTAAGGACAAAGCTAGAGCAGACAAGAAAAGAATCGTATTACCGGAGTCAACAGATAAGAGAACTTTGATTGCGGCAGCTAATATCGTTGCAGAGGGTATTGCAGACGTTATTATGGTAGGTAAGGAAGAGAAAATCATGGACGGTGCAGGATGGCTCGAAATCGACTTAACCGGTGTTAAGGTAGTAGACCCTGCAAACTGTGACAAGTTTGATGAGTATGCTGAATTATTATATGAAACAAGAAAAGCTAAGGGAATGACCATGGAGAAGGCTGAGGAAATCTTAAGAACAGATTATCTTACATTCGGTATTATGATGGTTAAGGCTAACGATGCAGATGGTATGGTAGCAGGTGCATGTCACGCTACAGCAGATACATTAAGACCTGCATTACAGATTCTTAAGACAGCACCGGGCGTGAAGTTAGTATCAGGTTTCTTTATTTTAGATGTACCTAACTGCGAGTATGGTGAGAACGGAACATTCCTTTTTGCAGACTGTGGTTTGAATCAGGACCCGACAGCAGAGGAGCTTGCAGCTATCGCTGATTCTTCAGCTAAGAGCTTTAAGGCTCTTGTAGGTAAGAAGCCGATTATCGCTATGCTTTCACATTCTACAAAGGGAAGTGCAAAGCATCCTTTAGTAGATAAGGTAGTAGAGGCAACAAGAATTGCTAAGGAGCAGTATCCAAGTCTTACATTGGACGGAGAGTTACAGCTTGATGCAGCTATCGTTCCTTCTGTAGGTAAGTCTAAGGCAAAGGGTTCTGATGTTGCAGGTAAGGCAAATGTATTAATCTTCCCTAACCTTGACTGTGGTAATATTGGATATAAGCTCGTACAGAGACTTGCAGGTGCAGAAGCATACGGACCAATGCTTCAGGGTATTTCTAAGCCGGTTAACGACTTATCAAGAGGCTGTTCTTGGGAAGATATCGTGGGTGTAGTTGCTCTTACAGCAGTACAGGCACAGTTACAGTAAATTAAGACTACAATAAAAGTTATAGAAAACAGTTGACAAAAAGATTATGCATATGTATAATTGTCTAATGTGTGGATAGGAGTCTACTATGTTAGTGAATTTGACAGATGTATTTACAAATGAAGGAAAGGTTATAAGCAAGGAGATTCCTTTTGAATATGAGGAGTATTCTTGCCAGATGGGTACTTTTACCGTTAAGGAGAAGAGTCCTATTGTGTTAACCCTTTCTAATATAGGACAATCTAAGGCGATGGTAGAGGGTAGTTTTAAGCTAGTGCTTGGGATGAACTGTGACCGTTGTTTGAAGGATGTTGATTATACATTTGATTTATCCTTTTCTGTAGATGTTGTATCACCGGAGTTTGCTGAGTACAGTGAGGATGAGGTGGATACAGAGTTTATGGAGGGGTATCACTTGAATGTGGATGCTCTAATCGATAATGAAATATTACTAAATTGGCCTATGAAGATTCTGTGCATGGATTCCTGTAAAGGAATTTGTAAAGTGTGCGGTAAGAATCTGAATGACGGAGAGTGTGGATGCGATGATTTCGTGCCGGACCCCCGTATGGCGGCGATTAAAGATATTTTTAACGCAAATAAGGAGGTGTAACAATGTCTATTTGTCCAAAGAATAAAACTTCTAAAGCTAGAAGAGATAAGAGAAGAGCTAACTGGAAGATGAGCGCTCCTACATTAGTTAAGTGTAGCAAGTGTGGCGAATTAATGATGCCTCACAGAGTATGTAAGGCTTGTGGTTCTTACAACAAGAAGGAAATCATCAGCGCTAACTAATTATTGAATAGCAAAGAAACGTAAGGGTTTGCAGTTTTTGCAGACCCTTGTTTTTTTGTTGTGAGAGAATGTACAAGGCATACATCTTTTTACTTGATTTTTCACACTAGGTTTAGTATATTTATCTAGTATACAATGAGTTAATTGTATGTAAAATACGATAATTATATAAAATGGTATGTGATAAACGTGATGTACATTTATTAGGAAAGGCTGGTTCAAGACATGGGAGAATTGACAAAAGTAGCTGTAGATGCCATGGGAGGAGATAATGCACCGGTTGAGATTGTAAAGGGTGTAGTAGAGGCAGTAAATGAAAGTAAGAATATTAAGGTATATTTAACCGGTCAGGAGGCGGCTGTTAGGGCTGAGCTTGCAAAATATACTTATGATAAAGAACGTATTGAGGTTGTAAATGCTACTGAGATTATTGAGACAGCAGAGCCACCGGTAGCAGCCATCAGAGCAAAGAAGGATTCTTCTATTGTTGTTGCGATGAATCTGGTAAAGAATGGTATCTGTGACGCGTTTGTTTCGGCAGGAAGTACAGGTGCGGTTCTCGTAGGAGGACAGTTGATTGTTGGTAGAATTAAGGGTATTGAAAGAGCACCTCTTGCACCATTGATTCCGACAGCGACAGGATGTTCTCTCTTAATTGACTGTGGTGCCAACGTAGATGCAAAGCCATCCAATTTGGTACAGTTTGCTAAGATGGGTTCGGTATATATGGAAAGTGTAATGGGAATAGAGAATCCGCGTGTTGGTATTGTAAATATCGGCGCAGAGGAAGAGAAGGGGAATGCTTTGGTTAAGGCAACCTTCCCATTATTAAAGAATTGTCCTGAGATTAATTTCATAGGTAGTGTAGAGGCGAGAGATATTCCATCGGGGTATTGTGATGTTATCGTATGTGATGCCTTTGCGGGAAATGTAATTCTGAAGACTTATGAAGGTGTAGGTGCTACCTTGATTAAGAAGGTGAAGGAAGGTATGATGACCAGTCTTAGAAGTAAGATTGGTGCGTTGCTTGTTAAGCCTGCATTGAAAAAAACATTAAAAGCATTCGATTTAGAGCAGTATGGTGGAGCACCGTTGCTTGGTTTGAATGGATTGGTTGTTAAGACACATGGAAGTTCCAAGGCAGTAGAAGTTAAGAACTCAATTCTTCAGTGCTTAACGTTTAAAGAACAGAAAATAAACGAGAAGATTAAGGAGAAAGTAATCCTTAAGGATGAATAGGGAAGGGCCTGAGAACATGGAATTAGAAGCATTGAGAAAGGTTACAGCTGCAATATTGGGTATGGACCCGGAGGAAATAGAGTTGGATATGGCTTTTCTCACAGATTTAGGTGCGGATTCGCTGGATGTATATCAGATTATTATGGGAGTTGAGGATGAGCTTGACATTACCATACCGGTGGATGGCATAGAGAGTATTGCAACAGTAGGAGAGGCTGTTGAGTTGATTAAGAGTGTTACAAGATAAGCTGGCACAGTGGAATGAAGTAAAAGCCCTGTTTCATAGGGCTTTTTCGATTGATAGACAGAAAGGGCAGATATCAAATGCGTGATATGAAGGAAATCCTTACAGAACTGCAGGGAAAGATAGGATATCAGTTTAAGAATCCTGATTTGTTGAAGCAGGCATTGACACACAGTTCATTTGCCAATGAGCAGAAGATTAATAAATTAAAGAATTATGAGAGGCTGGAGTTCTTGGGAGATGCCGTATTGGAGCTGGTGTCCAGTGAGTTTTTATTCCATTCTAATCCGGATATGCCGGAAGGACAGTTAACCAAGCTTAGAGCATCTATGGTATGTGAGCCGTCTTTGGCATATTGTGCTAGGGATATCGATTTGGGTTCCTATATGCTTCTTGGTAAGGGAGAGGAAGCAACAGGAGGAAGGAAGCGGGATTCTATTACTTCTGACGCTATGGAGGCAGTAACAGGAGCTATTTATCTGGATGGTGGTATTGAGCCTGCCAAGCAGTTTATTCATACTTTTATTCTTTCTGATTTAGAGAACAGGATTCTGTTTATGGATAGTAAGACTATTCTGCAAGAGGAGATTCAGAAGAATGCACAGAGCCTTCGTTATGAGTTGACAGGTGAGACGGGACCTGACCATGATAAGGTATTTCATGTAGAGGCATATATTGATGATATTCTGGTGAGCAAGGGAGAGGGCAGAACCAAGAAGGCAGCAGAGCAGCAGGCAGCATATCAGGCGCTTTTACAGATGAAAAACAAAGCATAATTGATTACTTGAATACGGGGGAGAACAATGTATTTAAAAAGCATTGAGGTGCAGGGATTTAAGTCCTTTGCTAACAAAATAAATTTTCAATTTCATCAGGGAATTACAGGTATCGTTGGACCAAACGGTTCAGGAAAGAGTAATGTAGCCGATGCAGTCAGATGGGTACTTGGTGAGCAGAGAATCAAGCAGTTGCGTGGTGAGTCCATGCAGGATGTCATTTTCTCGGGAACAGAAATGAGAAAGCCATTAGGCTACGCTTATGTTGCAATTACCTTTGATAATTCAGACCATAAGCTTGCGATAGATTATGAAGAGGTAACAGTAGCAAGACGTCTTTACCGTTCCGGCGAAAGTGAATATTCGATTAATGGAACAACCTGCAGATTGAAGGATGTAAATGAACTTTTCTATGATACGGGTATCGGTAAGGAAGGTTACTCTATTATCGGTCAGGGTCAGATTGAGAAGATTTTGAGTGGTAAGCCGGAGGAGAAGCGAGAGCTTTTTGACGAGGCGGCAGGTATTGTTAAGTTTAAGAAGCGTAAGAATACAGCGCAGAAGAAGCTAGAGGATGAAAAACAGAATCTTGTGCGTGTCACGGATATTTTGGGAGAGCTGGAGAAGCAGGTTGGACCTTTGGAGAAGCAGTCTGCAAAGGCAAAGGAATATTTGAGACTGAAGGAGAATTTAAAGACTCTTGATGTGAATATGTTCCTTTTAGAGAATCAGCGTATGAGCGAGCAGTTAACGAGCGTAGAGGGTAAGTATCGTATTGCAAGTAATGATTATGAGAATACGGTTGAGCAGTATGAGAAGATTCGCAGTGAATATGACAGTATTCAGACTACCTTAGAGGAGTTGGACCAAGAGATAGAGAATGCCAGAGCGACTTTGACGGATACCAGTGTGCTTCGTGGCAAGCTTGAGGGTGAAATTAAGGTTCTTGAGGAGCAAATTAAGAGTGCCAAGGGGAATGAGCAGCATTTCAAGGAGCGTATGGAAGCGATTCAGCAGCAGCTTGCCGAGAAGAATCAGGAGAAGAGTGGTATTCTTGAAACAAAGTCAGCTTATGATGCGAAGGTGGCGGAGCTTGAAAAGGCACGTAATGAAGCAAAGGGCTCTTTATCTGAGGTTCAGCAGAAGATAGAGGAACTGAATAATCGTATCGAAGAGAATAAGAATAAGATTATCAGGACCTTAAATGACAGAGCAGCGATTAAGTCTAAGTTAAGTAGCTTTGATACCATGATGGAGCAGCTTCGTATTCGTAAGGCAGAGCTGAATTCAAGACTTCTTCGTGCGAAGAGTGATGAGGCTGCCCGTGATGCAGAAATTGAGAAACTGCAGGAAGAGTTTAAGCAGATTAATGATGAAATTATAGAGGTTAATAATCATATTACTCAGCTTGATGAAGATAATGTTAAGTGTCGTGAACGTATCATGAGTAAGGATGAGAAGCTTCGTGTATTACAGGGTAAGTATCAGCAGGATAAGTCTAAGCTGGATACCATTACAAATTTGACTGAGCGCTATGATGGATACGGTAACAGTATTCAGAAGGTCATGGAACAGAAGGATAAGAATAAGGGTATCGTAGGTGTAGTTGCTGACATTATCAAGGTTGATAAGGAGTATGAGACTGCGATTGAGACTGCACTTGGTGGTAATATTCAGAATATCGTTACAGAAGATGAAGATACCGCAAAGAAGATGATTGGATTCTTAAAACAGAATCGTTTTGGTCGTGCGACCTTTCTTCCTTTGACGAGTATTACGAATCCGCAGGAGTTCAAGACACCGGATGTTTTGAACGAGAAGGGTGCGATTGGACTTGCAGATTCTCTTGTTAGAATTGATGATAAGTACCGTAATGTAGCTAAGGCAATGCTTGGGCGTATTGCAGTCATTGATAATATAGATAATGCGGTAAAGATTGCCAAGAAGTATGACTACGGTGTAAGAATGGTTACCTTAGAGGGTGAGCTTTTGGTGCCGGGTGGTGCAATCAGTGGTGGTGCGTTCAAGAATAATTCAAATCTTTTGGGAAGAAGAAGAGAGATTGAAGAGTTAGAAGAGAGGATTGCACAGCATAAGACGGATATTGCAAAGACCCAGCAGGATATCGAGGATATTAAGAAGGAAAGAAATGAGATTCGTGCGACTCTGGATGAGGAGAAGATGAATTTACAGCAGCTCTTCATTAAGCAGAATACCGCCAGAATGAATGTGATTTCTGCTGAGGAGCGTAAGAATGAGGCTGAACTTGGCTTTGACCAGTTGAAGCAGGAAGAACTCGAGATTGAACAAAAGACTAAGGAGATTACAGCCGATAAGGATGGCATTGCAGGGGAACTGACTGCGTCTGAGGCAAGTGAGAAGCAGATAGAGCAGGAGATTATACAGTTCCAGAAGGAATTGGAAACCTATAGGAGCGAAGAGTCTGATAAGACAGGCAGAGTCGGAGAGTGGGATGTAGAGTATGAAAAGATTCTGCAGAAGCAGGAGTTTGAACAGCTCAATCTCAATCGAATCGACGGAGAAATTGAAAGATTTTCCGCGGAATTAGAAGAGGTTAAGGTTAATCTTGCGGCATGTCAGGAGGATATGCAGACCAGACAGCATAATATCGAAGAGATGATAAAGACCATTGATGCTTCACATACTACTCAGTCGGATGCGGAAGTAGCATTGAAGGAGAAGCAGCAACAGAAGGAAGAGCTTTCCTTGAAGCAGCGTACTTTCTTCCAGACAACAGAAGAAATCTCGGAGAGAAAAAATGCTTTGGATAAGGAAATCTATCGTTTAAATGCACAGCGTGAGAAGATAGAGGAAGCTATGGAGTCTCAGATTAACTACATGTGGAGTGAATACGAGATTACCTTGAGTGCGGCTGCGGCTATGCGTAATGCGGAAATGAATGATGTTTCCGGAATGCGTAAAGAAATCCATGCGATTAAGGATGATATCAAGAAGCTGGGCGATGTCAATGTCAATGCAATTGAGGATTATAAAGTGTTAATGGAGAGATATACCTTCATGAAGACACAGCATGATGACCTGATAGAGGCAGAAAAGACCTTGGAGGGTATTATAAACGAGCTGGATGCTGCGATGCGTAAGCAGTTTACGGAGAAGTTTGAGGAAATCAGACGAGAGTTTGATAAAGTATTTAAGGAATTGTTTGGAGGCGGTAAGGGTACCTTGGAGCTTATCGAGGACGAGGATATCTTAGAGGCAGGTATTCGCATTATCGCGCAGCCACCGGGAAAGAAGCTGCAGAATATGATGCAGTTATCGGGTGGAGAGAAGTCCTTTACAGCGATTGCACTTCTCTTTGCGATTCAGAATCTTAAGCCTTCACCGTTCTGTCTCTTGGACGAGATTGAGGCGGCGCTCGATGAGCAGAACGTGTCACGTTTTGCAAAATATTTACATAAGCTGACCAAGAGTACGCAGTTTATTGTAATTACACATAGACGTGGTACAATGGAAAAAGCGGACAGATTATATGGTATTACCATGCAGGAGAAGGGTGTTTCAACCCTTGTCAGCGTAAATCTGATTGATGCGGATTTGGATGACTAATCGGTAAGGAGATAATATTAGAATGGGATTTTTTGACAGATTAAAGCAGGGTTTAACCAAGACAAGAGATAATATTGTAAGTGGTATTGATGCAGTCTTCCATGGTTTTTCAGAGATTGATGATGATTTCTATGAGGAACTTGAGGAGATTCTGATTATGGGAGATATTGGAATCAATGCGACTACTGATATTATCGAGAGATTAAAGAAGTCCGTGAAGGAACAGCATCTAAAGCAGCCTTCTGAGTGCAAGGAGCTTTTGGTGCAGAGCATTAAGGAGCAGATGCAGGTTGAAGAGACTGCGTATGATTTTGAAAAGAAGCAGTCGATTATCTTTATTATTGGCGTAAATGGCGTTGGTAAGACTACTTCTGTTGGAAAGCTTGCCGGTATTCTTAAAGGACAGGGCAAAAAGGTATTGATTGCGGCAGCGGATACTTTTCGTGCGGCAGCAGGTGACCAGCTTGCAGAGTGGGCACACAGAGCAGGCGTAGATATGATTGGCGGAACAGATGGGGCAGACCCGGCTTCTGTAATTTATGATGCGGTAAATGCGGCCAAGGCAAGAAATGTAGATGTTCTCTTATGTGATACAGCAGGAAGACTTCATAATAAGAAGAATCTGATGGAAGAGCTTAAGAAGATGAATCGAATCATTGACAGAGAGTTCCCGGATGCACACAGAGAGAATTTAATTGTACTGGATGGTACTACAGGTCAGAATGCGTTGGCACAGGCTAAGGAGTTTGGCGAGGTTGCTAATCTTACGGGTATTATTTTGACAAAGATGGACGGAACGGCAAAGGGCGGTATTGCGGTAGCCATTCAGTCTGAGTTAAATGTGCCTGTGAAGTATATTGGTGTGGGCGAAACTATCGATGATTTGCAGAAGTTTGATGCAGATGAGTTTGTAGATGCATTATTTGATGTAAAAAAGGATGAGTCTGAGACCGATGAGCAGTAATAATTTATAAAGATATGTGTATAGAATGATTAAGTATCACAGATACTATGAAGGAGCAATAAAATGGATTCAAATATGTTAACACTTGAGAAATTTGAGGAAGCATCTGAAATCGTACGTAAGGTGACTTCTGAAACAAAGCTGATATATAGTGATTTTTTTAGTAATCAGACAGGAAATAAGGTTTATTTAAAGCCTGAGAATATGCAGCTTACCGGAGCATATAAGCTGAGAGGCGCATACTACAAGATTAGTACCTTGACACCGGAAGAACGTGCAAAGGGGTTGATTACAGCATCAGCAGGAAATCATGCACAGGGAGTTGCTTACGCAGCAAAGAAGTATGGTGTGAAAGCGGTTATTGTTATGCCTACTACAACACCTCTTATGAAGGTAAATCGTACCAAGAGCTATGGAGCAGAGGTTGTATTGAAGGGTAATGTGTATGATGAGGCGTGCGAGTATGCTTATCAGCTTGCCGAGGAGAATGGATATACCTTTATTCATCCTTTTGATGACCTTGCAGTAGCAACAGGTCAGGGAACAATTGCAATGGAAATCTTTAAGGAGCTTCCGTTGGTGGATTATATTCTTGTTCCAATCGGAGGAGGCGGGCTTGCGACAGGTGTTTCAACACTTGCAAAGCTCTTAAATCCTAAGATTAAGGTGATTGGTGTAGAACCGGCAGGAGCAAACTGTATGCAGGAATCCTTAGAGGCAGGAGAAGTATTGACATTGCCCGGCGTGAATACGATTGCAGACGGTACAGCTGTTAAGACACCCGGTAAGAATATATTCCCTTATATTAAGGAGAATCTTGACGGTATTATTACAGTACCTGATGAGGAGCTTGTAGTTTCTTTCCTTGATGTTGTAGAGAATCATAAGATGGTAGTAGAAAACTCAGGTCTTTTGACAGTTGCAGCGCTCCGCCATTTAGATGTAAAGGATAAGAAGATTGTTTCCATCTTGAGCGGTGGTAATATGGATATTATTACCATGTCATCCGTTGTGCAGCAGGGACTTATTTTCAGAGACAGAATCTTTACGGTTTCGGTATTACTTCCGGATAAGCCGGGTGAGTTAAGTAAGGTATCGGATGTCATCGCACAGCAGAACGGTAATGTAATTAAGCTTGAGCATAATCAGTTCGTATCAATTAACAGGAATGCAGCAGTAGAACTTCGTATTACGCTTGAGACCTTTGGTACGGAACATAAGAATCAGATTATTGATGCTTTGGAAAAGAGCGGATATCAGCCTAGACAAGTGAGAACCAATATTTAGTGAGGTATGATATGCCAAATACTACGAATAAAAAATTGATAAAGAGGGCAGGGAAGTACGGAATGATGACTGTTGCAGCATTTATTTATGCAGTAGCTATCAGTCTTTTCCTTGACCCGAATAATATAGCGCCGGGTGGAATCACCGGCGTTTCTATTTTAATTAACAGATTAATTCCGGTTCCTGTTGGTACATTAAGTTTGGTTTTAAATGTTCCGATTATTTTGTTGGGACTTTGGAAGTTTGGATTTAAATTTATATTTTCTACGATGTATACTTTATTGATATCGGCGGTATTTATTGATTTTCTGGCACCGTATGGTGCGGTTACAAATGACCTGCTGATTGCATCTGTGCTAGGCGGTATTTTGCTTGCGGTATCTCTTGCAGTTATTTTTAAGGCAGGTGCAACAACCGGGGGGACGGATATTATAGTTAAGGTATTGCAACTGAAATGGAAGCACATGAAGACGGGAGAAATCTTTTTGTTTCTTGATTTAGTGGTAGTTCTGGCATCATGGCTGTTATTTAGAGATATGACAGTTGCCTTCTATGCAGGTGTGGCAGTGGTTATTGATATGGTTGTGATGGACTATGTTCTCTATGGACCGGATGAGGCAAAGGTGGTCTATATCATCAGTGATAATACAGAGCAGATTAAGCAGCGTATTTTGGTAGAGCTGGATATATCTGCCACCCTGATTCAGGCAAGAGGTGCCTATACCGGCGACCCCAGAGAGGTGGTTATGGTGGTTGTGCGTAAGCAGATGGCACCACGCCTTGAGGAAATCGTAAAAGAAGAAGACCCAAGATGCTTTATGATTGTGTCTTCGGCAAGCGAGATATTTGGTGAAGGTTATAAGGATATTCGAAGAGGTTGATATAAAAAAGGCGATATAGATAAAAATATCGTCTTTTTTGTGTAATAGTTGATAAAAAGCGGTAAAATCCTTGCTCTTGAATGGATAATGATGTAAGATACAAATTACGAGAGATTAACATAACTAAAGGAAGGCGGGTATCATGGAGGATAAGGGACAGGTGGAAAATATGCTTGCTCAGATGCCGGAAGATATGGTAGATGAGTTGCATCGTTTGTTACTTGATACACAAGAGCAGGGACAGATGATGGAGCATTTGATTAAGAACCAGATAGAAGTGAAGGATTTATTGATTGATAAGCTTCATAAAGAACTGGAATATTACAAGCAGGAATCTGCTGACCGTTTCGTGGAACAGTTAATGAAAGCGGTGATTAAGGTTCGCAAGGATATGAAAAAGCTTATGAGCAGTGAAAAGTGGGAACAGCTTTCGGTTGAGGATTTGCGAAGAGAGTATTTATATGTATATGAAGATATGACCGATTTATTGGAGCAGCAGCTGATAGATGAGTATGTATCGAAACAAGGTGATGAATTTAATGCAACCATACATCAGGCTAAGATAGAAGCAACGAATGACGCTTCTAAGGATAAAACAATAAAGCAAAGTCTTAGCGAAGGCTATAAAAAGGGAGATAAGATAATCATTCCGGAAAGAGTGATAGCATATTTATACAAAGAGTAAGGAGAGAGTAAAATGAAGTATGTATTTGGTATTGATTTGGGAACAACCTATTCGTGTATTGCGTATATTGATGAGTATGGCAAGCCGGTTGTATTAAAGAATAGTGAGGGTGACCATACAACCCCTTCCGTTGTTATGGTGGAATCAGAAGACAATATTATTGTTGGAACAGAAGCAAAGCGTTCCATCGAAATTGAAGCGGATAAAACGGTTCAGTTTATTAAGAGAAAGATGGGAAAAGAGCAGGATACGGTTGTTCTTAATGGCACTAAGTATACAGCTCCGGAGGTGTCAGCTTATATTTTAAAGAAGCTTGTGGCAGATGCAAATGAAGAACTGGCACAGACCGGAGTTTTGAAGGATGGAGAAACGATTAAGGATGTTGTAATCACTTGTCCTGCTTATTTTGGCATGAATGAGAGACAAGCTACTAAAACTGCAGGTGAACTAGCAGGATTGAATGTGCTTAATATTATTAATGAGCCGACGGCAGCAGCAATCAGCTATGGTGTATCCGGCGGTGATAAGAATGAAACCGTATTGGTGTATGACCTTGGTGGAGGTACCTTTGATATTACGGTTATGAATATAAAAGGAAATAACATTTCCGTAGTTTGTACAGGCGGTGATGACCAGTTGGGAGGAAAGGACTGGGATGAGTGCCTTATGGACTATGTAATGAGCAGATATGAGGAAGAAAATGGCGAAGACTTGTCAGAGGACCCGGAAGCAGTTGCAGCATTATATGTTGATGTAGAAACATGGAAGAAGGCTTTGACTGCAAGAGAAAAGGTTAATATTTCCGTGAATGGTCCTGCAGGAAGATTTCGTGAAGAATTGACAAGGGCAAAGTATGAAGAGTTGACAGAGAGTCTGCTTAACAGAACCAAGAACCTGTTGGACGGTATTTTGGCAACAGCAGAAAAGCAGGGATATCCGATGTCAAAGATTGATAAGGTGTTGTTGGTTGGTGGTTCGTCAAGAATGCCTCAGGTAGCAGCTATGATAGAGAAGAACTATCATATTGTACCGACTCTTGCAGACCCGGATGAGGCAGTTGCTAAGGGAGCAGCTATCTATGCCGGAAATGAGAAGGAATACATTGAGTTTATTGAAGCGGAAGCTGTGAACACCGGTAAGAGTGTAGAGGAGATTAAGGAAGAGAATCTCGTAACAGGTGCTTTGGATGCAAAGTTTGCAAAGTTTGGTGGCGGCGGAAAAGATACAAGAATTAATATTACCAATGTATTATCAAGAACTTATGGTGTTTCGGCGCTGGATGAGTTTGATAGAAAGAAAATTTTTAATATGCTTATGGTGAATGCAAAATTGCCGGCAACAAAGACGGAAACCTTTTGTACAGTGGTGGATAATCAACCGGGAATTGATATCAGTCTATATGAATCTCAGAGTACAGATGAGGTAATGGAAGTAGACGGAAGGGAACCACTTACGGTAATAGAGATGAAGTTTAAGCAGAGGGTTCCAAAGGGAACGGCGGTAATTAAGACATTGTCGTTGGACAATTCCGGAATTATGCATATTGTTGCTGAAGAACAGCTGCACCACACCAAGCTGGAGACTACTTTTATGTTGTCAAATCAGATGACACAAGAGGAATTACGTATTGCAGAGGTAAGAATGGCTTCGGCAAATGTTGAATAGGAGGCACAAATGATAGCAGTTATCATTATTTTTTGGGCCGCGTTGTTTACAGCGATTTTTTTTCTGCTAAGTATATTCTTAAGACTGCTGGCATCAATATTGAATGCCGGTATGGATATCATTAGCATTGCAGTAGCGGCTATTGTATTCAGTACAGCAGTTTATTTGGGAATCAGTTGGTTTGCTGATATTGTATATTATATTGTGATAGGTGAGTTTGCCAATAAGCTTGGGGAGTTCCTTGTTACAATATTGATAATATCGGTAGTGTTAGGGCTGGTCGGATTTATAATAATAGCGGCCGCATCTATGATAATAAGCGTTGTGGTCTGGATTGCGGGAGCAGTGACGGCAGTGATACGAGGTGTGGCATTTTGTGTTGAAGTATTGGCACATTGGTCCCATTGCGCATGCAATTTCTTCTTTGGAAAAGTACTACAGAATGTGAAGGTGTGTTAGGAGACAGATATGGCAGATATACAAACAAATATTTTGGAAAAGTATGATATTGATATCGATAAAGTGAATCTGTTTAAGCTGTATAAGATAGAGAACGCAGATATTTCCAAGGAAGAGTTAGATAATAAGATAGAGGCTTGCTTAAAGAGATGGCAGCAAAGCGTGAATGGACCGAATGAGCGTCTTGCGCAAAGAGATAAGGTGCATCTGGATAATGCATCTAAGTATGAGAGTATTCTTAGAAATGATAAGCTAAGAAATCAGTTATATGCGTATTATCATAAGGCAGGTGATAGTGCCGCAGATATTTCGTTTGCGAAGGAATATTTTGGACTTTTACATACTACAAAGAAGATAAGGAAAAAGGATGTTGATTTTTTCTTTGAATATTTTGCAGAAGAAAGAAAGAATAAAAAGGCTATCGTCGAGATGCTTAGTAAAGAGTTCAAGGTACTTGGCTTGAATAATAAGGAGAATAATGAAAAAGCGGATGACAAAGACAAGGAAGTAGAAGGCAAGAAGGATGACGGAAGTATTTTTGTCATGAATTTATTTCAGGAAGCAACCTTGCTTAAGCTGTGTAAATGTCAGGAGTTTTTTGAGGCGGCGTCGAAAAGCGATTTGATTTATCAGAAGTTTCCGGCAGTACAGAAAACGATGTTCGAATTGTTGGAACTGGAAAAAACTAAGCAGAAGGATGAATTGGCACAAAAAGTGGCGATATGGAGAAAGCAGGCTTTTGATTATCGTCAGGAAAAGGGAAATGAATTTATACCGATTGTAGATTTGTTTAATACCTTGACTGATGTGCTGGAATATAGGGATGTTATAGATAATTTTGAAGAATTTAAGTTATTGATTAAATTTCCAAAGCTGACTCCTTATATGTATCGTTTGGACGATGTGAAGAAGGACACGATGAATGAACTTCTGGAGATTGCGAAGCGATATTATCGGTTTCGGGATATGAGTGATTTCATTCTAAATTATTTCCTTTTGATGCATGATAATTTCAATATTGGGACAAGTGCTGTCAAAGGGATGATTAAGGATGCAAAGAAGAAGGAAACAGTCAATAAGGTTTGGAATGCAATAGACAAGAAGCTGGCAGTAAAGAAGGATAGGGTACCTGTGGCGGCTGCGGTGATGCAATTTGTGATATTGTGGCCACTGTATTTGTTTTGGTTTCTGAGTAAGATGATACAACTTATATTTGTTGTATTAAAGAAGCTGACAGTGCCGATGTTTATTGTGTCGTTCATCGGAATGGTTGTTTTCATGGCAATCTTTACGAATGACCAGGGGTTATATGTGTTCCGCCATATAGTGAATAAGAATGAATGGTATACATATCTTGGCTCGGTGAATGATATGCAGGTTACCAATGGATTTTTGGCATTGATTTTAACTTTTAAGCAATTGATTTGGGGCTTGGCATGGACTGGAATACCGTCATTTCTGGTGTTTTATTTCTTGAAATTTGTGTCGGAAGAGATAAATAAAGGTTATGACTGGAAAGGGTTGGACAGAACGATGCAAGCTGTTATGGATATAATTCGTGACAGGACCAAGAGCCAGTATGAAAAATTCAAGAGAAGATATTATTTTAAGAGATTATTACCAATGGCAAGTACCTTGGTGTGTACTTTGATTTTAGGTGTAATTTGTATGTTGATTCCCAAAGGCTTGGCATTCTTAAGTGAAAAGACAGGATATTTCTACACAGCGGAGAAGGAAGAAGTGCCGCAAGAGGTTGAAAGCATCCTTCAACAGGAGATTCCGATGGAGGAGGAGCCGATGCAGACGCAGGAATGCATGGATGGTGATATCTTTAGAGTGACTGCTAATGCCGCTAACATCAGAGAAGGTGCAAGTACGGAATATGCGGTTATTACCACTGTCAGTGAGGGTGAAATATTGAATGGAACCGGCAATTTGCAGGTAACGGATGCAGGAACAATTTGGTATGAAGTTTTCCTGGATGAGGCAAAACAGCAGCGGGGCTGGGCAAGCCAGAAGGTTGTGGAATTCGTTGAGTAAAGAATAATTTGAGGTGTCAAGAAAAAACACTTGACACCTTATTTCATTTATAGTATTCTACTATAGGCGAAGGTTGCAAATAGTATATCGCATGAAGAGGAGAGCTATGAAGGCAGAGGGTAATACAGGTGATGGTGCATCGCTTGAGACACGTGAATATAAAGGTTTATTATATGACTTTTACGGTGAACTGCTGACAGAGCATCAGAAGAAGATTTATGAGGATGCGATATTTAATGATTTGTCCTTGAGCGAGATTGCAGGAGAGCAGGGCATCAGCAGACAGGGCGTACATGAT
Source organism: Lachnospiraceae bacterium (assembly GCA_015056925.1). GTDB lineage: Bacteria > Bacillota > Clostridia > Lachnospirales > Lachnospiraceae > COE1. The sequence goes on from SVFJ01000028.1 coordinate 21,637, forward strand.
ATCATTAAGAGATGCGACAAGCTATTGTTAGATTATGAGAACACTCTTCATCTGGTGGATAAGTTTGACAAGATTAAGAGTAAGATATATGAGATTAACCGATTAACGGACGACGAGAGCATTAGAAGGTTGTCCAACGAGATTATAGAGGAGCTCTAGGGAATGGCATTTGAAAGCTTAACGGATAAACTGCAAAATGTTTTCAAGAATTTGAGAAGCAAGGGACTTCTGACAGAGGCGGATGTTAAGGCTGCTTTGAAGGAAGTTAAGATGGCTTTGCTTGAAGCGGATGTTAACTTCAAGGTGGTAAAGCAGTTTGTAAAGGCGGTAGAGGAGAGAGCAGTCGGTGCTGATGTCATGAACGGTCTTAATCCGGGACAGATGGTAATTAAGATTGTTAATGAAGAGATGGTAGCGCTGATGGGCTCTGAAACTACAGAGCTGCAGATGCAGCCGGGTAAGTCCACAACAGTTATTATGATGTGTGGTCTTCAGGGTGCAGGTAAGACAACAGCAGCAGCCAAGATTGCAGGTAAGTTGAAGTTGAAGGGTAAGAAGCCTTTGCTGGTAGCCTGTGATATTTACAGACCGGCGGCGATTGAGCAGTTGTCGGTAAATGCCGAGAAGCAGCAGGTAGATTTCTTCTCGATGGGTACCAATCATAAGCCTGTAGATATTGTGAAGGCTGGATTGGAGCATGCTTCCAAGAATAACAACAATGTTGTTATCATAGATACAGCCGGACGTCTTCATATTGATGAGGATATGATGGCAGAGCTGATTGAAATCAAGAGCAATGTTGACGTACACCAGTCATTACTTGTTGTCGATGCGATGACAGGTCAGGATGCGGTAAATGTTGCGAAGGAGTTTGATGAGAAGGTTGGTGTTGACGGTGTTATCCTTTCCAAGATGGATGGTGATACCCGAGGCGGTGCAGCATTATCAGTTAAAGCTGTTACCGGTAAGCCGATTTTATTCGTAAGTACAGGAGAGAAACTTACAGATATTGAGCAGTTCTATCCTGACCGTATGGCGAACAGAATCCTTGGTATGGGCGATGTGCTTACCTTGATTGATAAGGTGGCAGAGGCGAATCTTGAGATGGATGCCCAGAAGGAAAAGGATATGGCAGCCCGTTTGAAGAAAGGCAAGTTTGATTTTGAGGATTACTTAGAGAGTATGAATCAGATGAAGAAGCTTGGTGGTTTGTCCAGTTTACTTGGTATGATGCCGGGTATGGGAATTAAGGCAAGCGACCTTGAGGGTGCGATTGATGAGAAGCAGATGGCGCGTATGGAGGCGATAGTACTTTCCATGACACCTGCAGAGCGTAAGGACCCGAAGCTTTTAAATCCAAGCCGTAAGCACCGTATTGCGAAGGGAGCAGGTGTTGACATCGCTGTGGTAAACCGTTTTATTAAACAGTTTGAGCAGTCACAGAAGATGATGAAGCAGCTTCCGGGTATGATGGGCGGCTTTGGTAAAAGAGGAAAGTTTAAGTTTCCTTTTTAATGATTTAGCTTTAAGCGCAATTAGCGTTTAGAAACAGGCGTAAGCCTGAACATATAATTTATATTTTAGAAAGAATAGAGGTAAAGAACAATGGCAGTAAAAATCAGATTAAGAAGAATGGGTCAGAAGAAAGCTCCTATCTATAGAATTATCGTTGCTGATTCTCGCTCACCAAGAGATGGAAGATGTATCGATGAGATTGGAACATACAATCCAAACACAGACCCAAGTGAATTCCATGTAGATGAGGAAGCAGCTAAGAAGTGGTTAGCTAACGGAGCTCAGCCTACAGATGTAGTTGCCAAGATTTTCAAGTTAGCAGGTATTGAGAAATAATTAATTGGTGACTCTCTTGGAGGTGTATAAGTATGAAGGAATTAGTAGAAGTAATTGCTAAAGCGCTTGTAGACTGTCCGGATGAAGTTGTTGTAACAGAGAAGGTGAATGGTAAGAATATTACTGTAGAGCTTCACGTTGCTGCAGCAGATATGGGTAAGGTTATTGGCAAGCAGGGAAGAATCGCTAAGGCAATTCGTTCCGTAGTGAAGGCAGCATCATCCAAAGAAAACTTAAAGGTAGATGTTGAAATCGTCTAGCAAATAACAGGGGTGCTCTATTATTAGAGCACCTTTTTCACTTTGATGAGAGAGAACGTCTTGGAAGACGGTACACTCAGACAAGAAGGATAAGGAGAATACATGGAAGATTTGTTACAGGTAGGTGTAATTACACAGACACACGGTATTAAAGGTGAAGTTAAGGTTTTTCCAACCACCGATGATGTGAGACGCTTTAAGAAACTTAAGGAAACCATTTTGGATACAGGTAAGGAAAAGATTACCCTTGAGATAGAATCAGTGAAGTTTTTCAAGCAGTTTGTGATTTTGAAGTTCAAAGGGATTGATAATATAAATGATGTGGAGAAGTACAGACAGAAGAATCTGTATGTAACTCGTGCAAACGCAGTCAGATTAAGACGTGATGAGTATTTTATTGCGGATTTGATTGATATCGAGGTATACGAGGAGAATGATAAGCTTCTTGGGGTGTTGAAGAATGTAATTGAAACAGGTGCCAATGATGTTTATGAGATAGAGATGACAGATGGCAGAGAGGTGCTTATTCCTGCAATTAAGGAGTGCATCTTATCCGTAGATGTAGAGGATAGAAAGATGGTTGTTCATCTTTTGGATGGTCTGTTAGATTAGTACAAGTTTTGAGGAAAGGTATGATTGCGCGATGCATTTTCATATTATGACATTATTTCCGGAGATGGTCCTGGATGGCTTGAATACCAGTATTATAGGAAGAGCTAAGGAGAAGGGATATATTTCTATTGATGCGATAAATATTAGAGATTATACGTTGGATAAGCATAAGAAGGTAGATGATTATACCTATGGAGGCGGTGCAGGAATGCTGATGCAGGCGCAGCCGGTATATGATACCTATCAGGCTGTTAAGGGACAGATTGAGGAACGCAAGGCGGGCGCAGAGATGTCTTCGAAGCCTCGTGTTATCTATGTTACTCCGCAGGGTGAGGTGTTTACACAGAAGAAGGCAGCCGAACTTGCGAAGGAAGAGGATTTGATTTTCCTTTGTGGTCATTACGAGGGAATTGATGAGCGTGTGTTGGAAGAGATAGTTACGGATTATATTTCTATCGGTGATTATGTTCTGACAGGCGGTGAGCTTCCTGCTATGGTCATGATTGATGCAATTTCGAGACTTGTTCCGGGTGTGCTGAATAATGGTGATTCTGCTGAGACAGAGTCTCATTCGAATGGGTTATTAGAGTATCCGCAGTATTCGAGACCTGAGGTGTGGCATGATAAGAAGGTGCCTGATGTACTTATGAGCGGGCATCATGCGAATATTGAGAAGTGGCGTTTGGAGCAGTCGTTGCTTCGTACAAAGGAGCGTCGTCCTGAGATGTATGAGGCATATATGGAGGCACATCCGCCAAAGCCTGAGAAAAAGCGTAGAAAGAAGAAAAGCACACAAGAAACAGCAGAATAGCAATAGATACAAGAGAGCGACAGCGGAGGTTAGGCAGATGAAGAGTGAGAAATCAAAAAGGAAGAATGCAAAGTTCAAGAAGACGTTAGGAGTAATTATTTCTCTTGCAATAGGTATTGTGTTAGGGGGATTGTCGATTTGGACATTGGGATTTGATTTTATTGATAAGACAGATGGTATTGGCGAGTTTATGCTTTCTTATATGGGAACAATGCTGATGTTCTTTGGCGTGTTTTATATAGATATTATATTGCATGAGGCCGGTCATTGTGTGATGGGGCTTATGTCCGGCTACCGGTTTGGATTCTTTAGAATAGAGAATTGGGTGCTTATCAAATATGAGGATGGCATGAAGTTTAAGAAGTTTACGCTTCCGGGAACCGGCGGACAGTGTTTAATGATTCCGCCTGCATATAACGATGGCGATTTTCCGTATAAGCGATACTATGCGGGTGGTGTTCTGGTTAATGCAATCACAACTGTGTCGATGGTGATTGCGGGGATTTTACTTGGTATTGATAATTATTGGGGGAAATTCTGGATTGTTTCGGCGGTGATAACAGGATATTTGGTAGTCGTAAATACAATTCCTAAGGAATCAAATGATGGTGCTTTACTGTTACAGGTCGGGAAAGATAAGGAACAGCGTAAGGCTATCTGGGATACCTTGCAGTATGCGGCATTGCAACAGCAGGGGGTGAGAGCGGAGGAGCTGCCTCATATCTGGGAACCTATGACAGATGAAGAATTGCTGGCAGGAATGGATAAAGCCGGAACAATGTCGAAGCTTAGTGCCAGATTAGGGTATTTAATGGATAGTGGTGATTATGAAACAGCGTATCTATTGCTAGGAAAGAGTCTGGATAATAAAAAGATGATGTCTATTTTAAAGCAGCAGTTTAAGATAGAAAAGCTTTTTCTGGAGATGATACTTCATAACCGCAAGGAAGAGATTGATACATTGTATGATGACGAATTAAAGGCATATATTAAGCAGACAGGGAAGACGATGATTGGTACAAGCCGTTTGATGTATGCATATTACTTATTGGTTGAGAAGAATGAGGAGAAAGCAAGAAAGGAGAAAGCAAAGTTTGAAAAGCTTTGTGAGAATTATCCTTTTGCCGGTGATATAGCTGCGGAGAGGCGATTAATGAATTTGGCAGAAGAAAAGACTTTAGAGATGAAAACTGGTGTAGTAACAGTATAAAGTGTAAAAATGAGGTGTTATCTAAGATGGTATTACATTTTGGATAATGCTTCTTTTTTATTTTTAGAAAAAATTATGAAAATTTTCACAAATTGTATTGACAGGTGTGTATATCTAGTGTATATATGTATATATACACATGTACAGAATAAATACAATTTACATAAAAAGGAGAAAGGATGATGGAAAGAATTATAAAGCAGGAGTATTCAAAGTATGGTATTAGAAGAGTTATGGCGTTGCTTGTGATGTTAGGAGGTATTCTTCTTATGATAGGAGCACTTAGTCATGGGGCGAAGATTTATTTAGGAATATTTTTTATATGTTATGGCGTTTTGAGTATGTATTTGTATTCGACTAAGAGAATGAAAAAAGAGGATGCAAATAGTGTAGAACGATAGAATTAGAAGGAGAGATTGAGATGAACAAGAAGAATGTAGAGGTAAATATGAAGAAAGATAATAGAGTGTTTAATATAGGATTTGCAGCTAGTGGAATTGTTGTAATCGCTGCTTTGGGAGATTTTGCAGTTCAGTTAAAAGCAGGAGAGAGCATTATTGGAAGTGTACTTACGATTGTGGGGGGCGCGCTTATGTTTTATGCTTTCTTAGATAGTAAGAGAAGATATATGAAGAAGAATAAATAAGTGTAAAGACTCAGACAGAAAAGAGGTTGGCAGTATGATTTTAGAATTAGAGAACGTAAGTAAGAGAATAGGTATTTTTGATTTAGAGAAGATTTCCTTTGGACTTCCGGCAGGATTTGTGATGGGACTTGTTGGTCCAAATGGTGCAGGTAAGACTTCTCTTTTGAATATTATTCTTGGTTTGTATAAGGCGCAGACGGGAACGGTCAAAATCAATGGCATGAGCTACGAAGAGAATGAAAGAGAAATCAAGGAGCTTTTAGGAGCGGTATTGGTAGATGAACTCTTTGAAGGTGAATTTAGCCTGTTAGAGAATGGTAACTTCTATGGAAAGTATTATAAGAATTATGAAGAGAGACTTTTGCTTCAGTACATAGAGAGATTTCATTTGGATGCCAAGAAGAAATATAAGGCGATATCGAAGGGTGAGAAGTTAAAGTTTTCCTTTGCTTTTGCACTGTCACATCAGCCAAGACTTCTTATCTTAGATGAGCCGACAGCGAACTTTGACCCGAGCTTTCGTAAGGAGTTCTTCGAGGTCATTAAGGAGTTTATTGCAGATGGCACAAGAAGTGTTATCTTAGCGACGCATTTAACGGATGACTTGGATAAGGTAGCGGATTATCTCTTGTATCTTGAGGATGGTAAAGCATTGGTGGCAACTGATATTGAGACTTTCCGTCAGAGTTATCGCATGATAACGGGTGAGGCATATAAGATTCGTTTGCTGCAGGATGATGTTATCCATATGGAACAGAGGGAACTTTCAACCAGAGCATTGGTGAGACATCATGGTTACAGACGTTATGAACCTGCTTTGACGGTGACAACACCAACGATTGAAGAGTTTATGTATTATCAGACAAAGAGAAAGAAAAATAAGAGAAAGTAAAGAAGAGAAAACAAGGAACAGGTGCAGAGTATGGATAAGTTGGTATGGCAGGATTATTGGAAGGGATTAGCGTGGAGTAATATCAAGGCATATATTCGTAACAATAAAAATGGACTTTGGTCGCTGATAGGAGTTTCTTTGGTATGGCTTCCGTATTTTCTTGCGGATGAATCGGAACAAGCTAAAATGCTTATGAACCTTATGAAATGTCTTACATGTGCGTTACCGACATTATTTTTGTTTTGGACGTTGGCTTTGACCACTTTGACACTCCCGAAGGTATTGTATATGTCGCCTATGACAACAGATGAGCGCAGAGAATTTGTTGAAAAGAAATGGAAGCTTGCGACATTAGTGCCTAATATTTTCAATCTTGCGTGGACTATAATTGGACTGCTGTGTGGGATAGATGTTTTGTCGATGATGTTTCTTATGTTTCATTTTATGATGATGTCAGAAGGAGCTATCTTTTACAGAAATAGAGATTCGAAACAGCTAGAGAGTAATTTTGGGAAAGTATTTTCGGTATATGCGTTGCTTGGTACGATAGTATCGATGCTGGTACAAATATTTGCAATAGTAGTTGTGGTAGAGGATGGCATAATTGGGGCAGCTTGGTTAGGAACATTTCTTGGTGTGGTATTGTTATTGGAACTTCCGTTATTGATTAGGCTTATGACTTACAAGAAAAAAATGATTTTGATTATGGCAAATTATGAAGCTGCTTATGATGTGGGAAGCTACTAGGAAGGATAAGAAGTATGACGAGTATGAATAAGTTGGTGTGGCAGGATTATTGGAAGTCTTTAAGATGGAAAACAGCGTGGAGAAGGATGTGTGAGTTATCGGGGATTGTTGTAGTCATAGTGCAGATGTTTACGATTTGGCCGCTTAATATTTTGGATTTGGAAGGCGAAGCAAGATTGCATTATTATATTTTAGCTTTTCCTTTGGTATTTACACTGTTTTCGTCGATATGCGTGGAGATAAAGTTTCCGAAACAGATGTATCTGACTCCGCTGACACAGGTGGAGCGCAGAGAATATATGGAGAAACTGCTGAGATTAAAGCTTGTAATCCCCAACCTGATTATGGGTGCTGTGATTACAGTTATGTTGATTCTAAAGAAAACGAATATAGCTTGGGGAGGAATAATGTTGCTTCAAAATATTCTTTCCACGATGGGAATGTCACTTTTCTATAAGGTAGAGAAGTCGAAAAATGTAAAGGAATTGCAGACAGAAGGGAATCTGTTATGGGCAATCCTCACGATGGGGATAGGGCTTTTGGGAGAGTTCTTTATCTTGGGAGCCGCCTCTTCAAATGAAAGCCTGGATAGTGTAGCTTTGATTTGGTTTGTCGTTAGTGTGGTGGTTCAGGTATTCTGCCTCTGTAAGATGTATTCCCATAAGAATCAGTATTTTGACAATCAGGCAAGCTATGAAAGATGGTATGTGGAAGAGGAGAAGAAAGAGGTTAAGTCAGTATGGTAGATATCAATAAATTGGCCTGGATGAGCTATTTTAGAGAGTTTAGCTGGAGTAAATTAAAAAAGAAGGGATGGATTTTAATTTCCGGTTCTTTGATATATTTATATATTGTAGTTTCCTATCCATCTATATTTATGGATTTGAAGGGAATAGAGTACTGCGTTTATTTGATAAGTACGATTCCGATGATAGTTACTGCATGGACGATGCAGTATAGCGGAATCAGGCTTCCTAAGCTTATGTTTATGGGGCCGATGTCAGAAGAGGACAGACGGTGCTATTTACAGAAGGTATGGGATATTAGATTTTGGCTACCAAATCTGCTGATGATAGCAGTGGTGGGAATTAGAGCAATTTTTCAACCTGAGTCAATACTGTTCGGACTGCTGATTCTGCTTCAGAATTTGCTGTTGTCTACGGGTGTGATGTATACAGGTATTATGTCTGAAATAAAGATAAAAGAGATGCAAAAAGTGAGCATTCATATTTGGCAATGGCTGCTTGGCTTGTTTGGAGAAATCATTTTACTATATTATTACGCATCAGAGACAGACAGTATGATGAAAGGAATGATGATTACCTGGGGAATTCTTTTTGTGATTCAGCTGCTGAATCTTAGAAAGCTGTTGCCTTATAAGCAGAAAATTTTCGATTTTATCGTTGATTATGAAAATGCATATGTGATGCAGGATGAGAAAGGGGTTAAGGCAATATGATGAACATAGTAATACAGCCTCAGGGGACGCTTGCAATCTATGAGCAGATTGTGAATCAGCTCAAAAATGCGATTGTGACAGGAAAGCTGACAGCGGGAGAAGCATTGCCGTCGATTAGAGGATTGGCGGGCGAGCTTGGTGTCAGTGTAATTACGACAAAGCGTGCCTATGAGGAATTGGAAAAGGAAGGCTTGATTCGTTCAGTCAGCAATAAGGGCTTCTATGTATGTGAATATAATACGGATTATTTAATGGAGAAGCAGCTTATGGTGTTGGAAAAGCATTTAAGCGAGGTAATTGAAGAAGCAAAGCAGGCAGGACTTAGTAAAGAAGAAATCTGTGAAATGATTGAGACATTGTATTAAACTGCGGCGTTATGAGAGAACACAGGAAAGGTTAGGCAAAAGATGGAGAGTTTGGATTATAACGAGGTTCCGTTATTGGAGTTTCGTCATGTAAGTGGTAGGCAGAAGAAATTTGGAAAGAAAAAATTTGTGCTGGAGGATGTGAACTTTGCACTTCCTAAGGGCTTTATGATGGGAGTTTCCGGTGTCAATGGTGCAGGTAAAACAACTCTTGTGGATTATATTATCCATCCGAATAAGCAGTATGAAGGCGAGATTTTGATAAATGGTGAGGAGATTCATACCAATCACACAAGGTTAAGAGAGAAGATTGCATGGGTGTCGGAGGATAACAGCTTTCTGGAAGCAAGAACGGCGAAGCAGAATGCCGAGCTTCTGGGAAGTCTGTATGAGAATTTTGATATGAAGATTTTCTATCAGGCGTTACAGAAGATGGGGATGACGCCCGGAAATAACCTGCGAAATATGTCCAGAGGTGAGAGAATGCGCTTTCAAATAGCATTTGCCATGGCACATAAGCCGGTTTTATATGTGTTGGATGAGGTTACGGCAGGTATGGACCCGGTATTTCGGATTGATTTCTTTCGATTGATGCATGAGGTCTTGGATGAGGAGACATCTGTGCTAATGGTAACGCATATCGAGGAAGAGCTAGATAAGAAGATGGACTATATCGGTGTGATGGAAAATGGCAGAATGGTGGAGTTCTACGAGAATTTCCCGGAGGTCTAGGAGGGTGAAGTGTATGGTTAAGGACATGATGACAAAGCTGATTTGCAAATGCTTTGATGAAGAGAAGGCATTACATATTAATATGCAAAGAGAGAAGCTATATGCTTTCGACAAAGAGCTGGTGACTTATACTGCGATGTATCCTGATTTTTTGAAATGGTTGTTTGGGATTATTGTTATGATTATTATGATGATTCCCTACCAGTCATGGATTGCAGAGAACCCTATTGTTTTGGCCTTTGTGATGTTTGTTGGAACTTGGCCAACATCTTTTGGATACAAGGCATCAATTATGGTAAGCGATGATAATGTCGGAGCGACAGCACATATATATAAGAAACTGATGTATTTACCGATTGACAGGAAAGTGTGGGTTTGCGTGAAAATGGAATATGTATTGCGGTTATCTTTGAAATTGTGTACAATAGCTTTGCTGGTTCAGAATGCGATGACTTTTTTGGTTCGTGAAGAGTGGAGCTGGATAAATATTGCGTATCCGATTTTGGTATGTTTGGTTTCACCAATACTCTTTGAATGTCTGGAATTAGGAACTCACATAAAAAGCTGTGAATCCAGATAAAAGAGTGTTGCCCGGCGGCAACACTCAGCAAGAATCAGCTATGCTGATTCTTGTCTAAAGAACACTACCTTTGAGCATGTTTCATTTAAAAAAATGATTGCATTCTCTGACAAACTATGGTAAATTATTAATGTTGCGAATAAAAGAGATGGTCCTCTGGTACTAAGTGTATTAAGAACGTCGAGTGAATTAAGGAGGCAAACATGAACGAAATTATTAGAGAAATTGAGCAGGCTCAGTTAAAAGAGACAGTTGATGCATTCAACGTTGGAGATACTGTAAAGGTTTACGGTAAGATTAAGGAAGGTAACCGCGAAAGAATTCAGGTATTCGAGGGTACTGTATTAAAAATCCAGGGTGGAAGCAACAGAGAGACTTTCACAGTTAGAAAGCTTTCTAACGGTGTTGGCGTTGAGAAGACATGGCCAATGCACTCACCTAACGTAGAGAAGGTAGAGGTAGTTAGAAAGGGTAAAGTTAGAAGAGCTAAGCTTAACTACTTAAGAGACCGTGTTGGTAAGGCTGCTAAGGTTAAAGAGTTAGTTAAATAATTTAATCTGAGAAATCGTAATTGAGGGCGAAGTCGTTTGGCTTCGCCTTTTTATTGTTAGGGCAGGGCCCTGTATTTGGGACGGAGTTTTTCGAGTTCCGAAAAATGGAGCCCAAATACTAAAAAACCACCTGCTATGCGGGTGGTGAAAAATGCTTTAGCTTACAGTAAGAAAA
>SVFJ01000029.1 GCA_015056925.1 Lachnospiraceae bacterium
TACGTCTTAGGACATTTAAATAAAAACGCTTAGAAAAACTTTACTCGTAGCGTCTACTTTTGTGTTAAACCATAGACCGTTTCGTGGAGAAGGGCAGAGTGCCGTCCGTTAGCTCGACAAACCCGAATTTGTCGCATAAAAAGGGCGCGTCTGCATGACGCACCCTCAAATTACTTATTTCTGTACAAGTACCATGACATCTGTTAACTGATTTGTGAATAAACCAACGTTACCGATTTCATTTACTATACATGTTCTGTAAAGTTCGAAGCTTCCTGTGTATACATTCTTTACATAGATATATGCAGGCTTACCTACATATCCGTAACCTAAATGTACATGAAGACCAACTTCCATAGAAAGTACTGTCTCTGTTGAAGGTGTAAGATCCCATGTATAGAAGTCTGTAGCAAAGCTCTTAAGCTCTTCCTTAGTATATCCTAAGTTGATATCTGCCATCTGTGCTGTAATATCAATTGTATTGATAGTAAAGCCGATGCCATTTCCAAGATGAGCCAATAAGCAGATATTACGTCCGAAGTACTTCTGGAGTACTGCAGCCTTTAATACCGCATCACCATTCTTGAATGCAATCTCCTCGATTGGAAGACCATTAAAGCTGTCAACGATAGGAGCTAATGGCACAATACCATCTTCAATTACAGTAGCGCTTCCTGTTGAAGGAATTACTGTTGCGGAAGGAGATGATGTCGAACCGCTTACTGAAGGCTTTGAAGGTGTTGATGGTTTAGAAGGTGTAATTGTACCACCTGCAATTGTTCCATCTGTTTCCCCTCCAATTACTACATCTCCTGAAGCAGAACCTCCAATTGACTCTCCTGCTGCTGCCTTGTCTGTTAATACTAAGAAACCATTCATGTTGATTGTTCCATCAGCATTTCTTGTTGGCTCTGTGTAAGTCAATGACTCAAACCAGTCATCAGCTACCTTAACACCTTCTGTATTTACAGAAGCTGAACCATCCCAGTAGAAGGTAGTAGCATTCTTAACCTTAGCCGTATCCTGAGTACCCTTTAACTTAAAGGTTTCTGTTGTATCAAGGCTGACATTCTTTCTGTAGGAAACAACGCCTTCTGCTACATATGCTGTGTTTGCTGCTGTATTTGTATAAAGTGCTACGTTGTAACTTCCGTTATCAAATGTTACACAATTGTATAACTGAATATCAGGACCACTGTTAGAATCAAGACCCTTTGCCTTATTATTGAATGCGATACAATTCTGAAGAACATGTTTACCCGGCATGCTGTCGCCGCCCATCTTGAAACCATTACCGTTTCCGGCATTTACTTCATTACCGTTCTCATCTAATACCCATCCATTCTTGTAAGCTACTGAGTTCTTGATTGTAACATCACCAATGCTTCCTGACTGAACCTTAGCAAATAAGTCCCAACCATCATCTGCATTGTGATGTGCGATACATCCATCAAATACGTTACCATCACCAACTGTTAACTTAGCTGCGAATCCGTCCGCATCCTCGTAACCCTTATCTGCATTCAAATATGATGTACAGTTAAGAATTAAGTTATATGCCGGCCAATCCTCATATGTATCTGTTCCAAGATATCTTGAAATCTGGATACCTGTGTTACCGTTCTTATATGCATTTACCTGGTCTACGATATTGTAATCACCTGAAATCTGCATACCCTTCTGAGCATCTGCTGATTTTGTTACATCAAAGCCCTTGAAGTACCAGTAGTCACCTGCTACTACCATACCTGCACAACGTCCGCCGAAATCAAATACCGGTCTTGTAGAAGCCTCAGGGTCAGCTACCATGTAAATCATAGCATCTGCTGTACCGTTAATACCTCTTTCAACCTTAATTGTACTTGTTAAGTCGTATGTACCTTCCATGATAACGATTGTCTGTCCAGGCTGTACATACTTCACTGCTGTGTATACATCCAACGGCTTAGCCTTTGTACCGTTACCTGTTGCAGTTCCGTTTGGTGCTACATAGAGAGAGTCTCCTGCCTCACCATATGCCTTAAAGATTACTGTATGCTCGAAGCTTACTGCTTCATAAGATAACATCTCTTCAAACTCGCTTGGCTTGTAATTCTTGTCAGGAGTAAATGTTACATTGAACTTATTGCTGCCTAATGCAAGCTCAACTACCTTAACAACCTTCTCATTTGCCTGAACTGTCTGGTTAATCACATCTGCACCCTTAGCATCCTTGATTACAAGAGTACCATCTGCGTTACCAACAAATGTCAAGTCGTATACTGCTGAGTTTGCTACTGCTGCAGATGTAATCTGGTAGTTAGGTGTTACATAGGTAATCTCTCTACCCTCTGCCGGAGCGTCATCCTCAGGAGCAATTGTTGTAAACTCAATATCTGTAAACGTGATATCTGCATTTCTTGATGCAAAGAATCCTAAGTATACGGAATCCTTATCAAGCTGGCTTAAAGCCTCTGTATCATAATACTTCTTTGTTACAGTGTTACCCTCTAAGTCTGTATAGCTTACGAAGTAACCTGTATTATTCTTCTGAATTGTAAACTTAAACTCTGTAATTGGATTCTCTACAGTTCCAGTTGGCTCTGTACCCTGATAGTTACCTACAATATTGTAAGTACCTGCTCCATTTACACCACATGAGCTCTCTAATGCTGTTGTAGTTGTTACAAAGTTTGCATTAATAACATCTGTCTTACCTGCATTGAAGTCAGCAAGATTGTCAGCTGTTACACCAACCTTCTCCTGTGCTCCAACACCAAGCTTCATGGAAACCTTAGCCTTTGTAGAATCATCTGTAATAGCACTCTTCTCAGCGTCATAGTAGTACTCTACCTTACTTGCGATTGCCATATAAGCATTGTTCCAGAACATTGTAGCATCACCATGCTTACCTACACGGTCAGCTGCCATAATACCAAAGCCTTCCTGTCCATTTGACAATGTCCATTCATTAACCTTAGCTGTAGCTGTTAATGTAAAGTTAGTTGTAGCAGGGTCAATCTCTGTATAGTAGAATGCAAGACCATCTGTAGAACCAGGTACAATCTTACCCTTACCGCCTGTAGAGTAAACTCTTACGCTACCGTCCTCTAACTCTTCATATCCATTGCTGCTTGTATTTGTACTTGAACCATATGCTGAGAAATACCATTTAACTTCTGCTGAAGCTTCAACTGTCTTCTCAATTGTTGCACTTGTTACATCATTTCCTCTTACTGCTTCGAGCTTAATTGTATAAGTCTTACCAACCTCTAAGCTCTCTACAGTTGCCTTTAACTGAGTCGTCTCAACTGAGATATCTGTTCCTTCTACGGAAACGATATACTTCTGTGCTTCCTTCACTGCATCCCACTCAACCTCAACATTTCCGCTGCCTACATTGTAAGCACCCTTAATATTTGGAGTTGTCAATGGTAATACAAAATCAAATGTCTTAGTCTCGGCTGATACCTTATCCTCTTCGCCATCACGGATAGCCTTAACAGAGAATGTATATGTACCTGAAGCTGTTGCTGTAAGAGTAACTGTTACCTCTCCGTCGCCTTCCTTCATAGAATTTGCATATGCTACTTCTGCGCCGCTTGCATCCATCATAGAAACTGTAATCTTATCAGCTCCGTCATAACCGATATTTGCCTTAACTGTAACATCAATCTTATTTGCATCTTCTGCATTTAATACAATATTTGTAATCTCAGGTGTTGCAACAGTTGCCCAATCAGCTCTTGCAGGCTTAACCACTCCACCCGGAGTCTCTGTTACCTCTACCTTGAAGATGTAGTTGTTATTCTCTAAACCACCAAGATAGTATGTTCCTGCCTCTGCTAATGAAAGCTCTGAAATAACAGTCGCATTCTTAGCTGCTGTAACATTTGTCTGAGCTACGACAGCACCTGTACCATCAATGATAGCCATCTGACGATTATCATCACCGCCTTCTACCCACCAAATCTTTACAGTTGCAGCATTGCTTGTAGTAAACATTACTGCATTCTTTGCAGTAGTTACCTTACCACCTAAATTCAATCTCTGTGCTGATGTGTATCCGTCCTCAAATACCTTGTTGCTGCTATCTATCTTTGTCTTTGCACTGTAGATAACTGTGAAGTAACCCTCTGTACCTGCCTTCTCTGTATCTCCATCTGCCTTTGTTCCTGCTGCAAATGCTGTTAAATCTGCTGCAGTATCTAACGTAGATACAATTGGCTCTGCCGGAGCTTCTTCTGTTACAACTACCTTGAAGAAGTAATTGTTATTTGTTGCTCCACCAAGATAATATGTTCCCGCTTCTGCAAGTTCAAATGTAGAAATGCATGTTGCATTCTTAGCAATTGTTACATCAGTAATTGCAACCTGTGCTCCAGATGCGTCAAGAATAGCTACCTGACGATTATCATCGCCACCTTCTACCCACCATACCTTTACTGTTGCAGGATTGCTTGTTGTAAACTTAATTGCATTCTTCTCTGTGGTCATCTTTCCGCCAAAGTTTACTCTCTGACTTGCTACATAACCATCATCAAAGGTCTTATTACTTCCATCAATCTTAGTCTTAGCACTATAAAGTAATGTGAAGTACCCCTCTGTACCGGCGTTCTCTGTATCTCCATCTACCTTTGTACCTGCTGCAAATGCTGTTAAGTCTGTTGTTGAATCTAACACAAACTCAGTCGTAGCTGATGGTGTATCAGGTACTACAGGAGTTTCAGAAGGTGTATTATCAACCTTATCTGTAGGAATAACTACTGTCATATCCTTACCTGCAAATGCATCCCAGTTACCCAAGAACGCTTCTACAGAAATAGTTGTTCCGTCTGCTAATACTGGCTCTGTTAATGTAGATGCCCATGAAGCTCTCTTGCTCTGGTTGTCAACATCCTTAGCCATCTCATATGTGCCGTACTCAGCACTCATCACTGATTCGCCACTTAATGAATTTAACCATCCTGCCGGCTGAATCAACGATGCATTGCTTTCGCTCCAATGAGCATCTAATGCATCAATTACTGTATTATAGAATACAGCTTCACCAGAGTTTGCCTGCCATGGTCTTCCAAGGTATCCTGCCTTAGAAGTATATGCAGATGCTGTATCAACACCTGGTGTTGTAGATGTTACTGTACAGTTGTACATTAACAAACCTCTGCTGCCACTCTGTGTCTGAGCTGCTGTGATGTAACCTACATCATTCTTATCTTCGCTTGTATTGAATACTAAGTCACACTTAGCAAATACTGCTGTCATTCCACCAAAGATGTAGTCTGTACCACCGTAAACAGCACAATCATAGAATGCTGCTGTAGTACCTACTCCACCAAAGAGTGTATCCTGACGTCCGATAAACTTACAGTTATCGAAAGATACCTTTGATACATTATTTGCAATTGCAAGAGCTGCTGCTCTTTCTACATATGCTTTATTCTGTACTGTTGTATCTCCTGCCTTCATATCAGCTCTCTTCACAGAGCCTTCTCTGGCTGAAGTCTGCGCTACGATTACATCGTTAGCTGCCTTCTCAGATACGTACTGGTTAAATGAATTCTCGAAGATGATACCTTCTGCCTGGAATCCACTCTCATAAACTACAACTGTAGCATTCCAATAGCTTCCGCTTGTTGTACCAGTTCCCGGATTCTCGAATAACGGATATCCGTTTTCTTTACTTACTTCAAGAACTTCTTCATCATACTTACAATCAGGTCCCATACTATAGTATGTATAACCATGTCCGTAGTAAGAAGTAATTCTTACTGCATTAGCATCGATATCAACACCCTTGTTCTTTGTTTCAATACTTGGTGTCTTGCTTGCATTCTTTAATGTTACATTTGGTGTATCAATTACAAGCATTTCCTCGTAGTTACCCGGCTGAATCTCGATTGTTACTCTCTGGTCTGCTGTTCTTGTCATAGCACGAACTGCATCAAGAGCATCATTAATTGTTGTGTAATCACAGCCTGATGCACCTACTGTTACAACTTCCTTATACTCTGCTGCCGCAACTACTACAATCTTCTTAATATAAGAAGTACACTGGTCACCTGCATTAATTACAACTGTACCTGCATTTCCTGTATAAGTATAAGATACATCCTTATCGCCACTGTTTGTATTATCAAAGTAGCTTACAGTTCCATCATCAAAACTGATATCCCAGTTATATCCTACACTTACCTTTACTTCACATGCTCCTGATACTGGAACAATGATAGAACCATTCTTAATTGCCATACCATACTGAGCACCGTGCTTCTTACCACCTGTAATTTCAAGTCCGTTATAAGAAGTCTGTCCTGTATAATCATCACTTGTAAAGAACCACTCAGTAACCTCTGAGTTGAACTTAATCGTCTTTGTAACAGCTGCGCCATTTACCTTAATATTAGATGTAAGTCTCTGTTCAAAAGCACCGCTGTTTGTTACCTTAACGCTATACACACCATCTCTTAACTCGATACCTTCTGTACCTGTAAATGTGTATACATAGCCTTCTTCATTTAAATTAGTGAATGTAAATGTTGCATTTGCCAAATCTGCCGCTGTTGCACCTACTAAATCAAGTGTAACTGCATAAACCGGCTTCTTCGCAATCTCGATATCTACTGTAGACTCTTCAGTAACCTTAATTGTACTTGGAGTAACAAGCTCATAATCATTGATTCCTGAAAGTTCTACTGTATACTCGATACCTGTCTCTAACTTAGCTGACCATGTTGTACCGTCAATTGCTACTGCCGGAACATAAATCTGGTCTGCCTTTAATGCAACGCTTAAATTAGCTGCTGTAGCTGCATCGATACCCTTTAATGTACCTGTAACCTTTGCAAGATTAACTGCACCTACCGTTACATCAAACTGCTTATAATTATTGTCTCCGCCATCACCAACATTTAATGTGAATACGTCATCGCTAATTACTACATATCCATCAGCATTCTTCAATGCCACTTCATACGAATATGCTTCATTTAATACTGCCGCATATGTACCGTTAGAAACTGTAGCTTCTGTTACAGCACCTGTAGAAGTATTTGTAAATGTTACTGCATATTCATTTGTTAATTCAGCCGGAGCTTCTACATAACCTACTACATTTACTGTCTGTGTATGCTGTCTGTAAACACGGCATACTACTAACTTCTCATCTACTGAATAAATCTTGTAAGTACCATCTGCCGGCGCATAGAAAGTCATAATCTTTGCTGCAGCTGAAGCCTCATATACATCTGACGCAATCACTTCACCTGTTTCTACGTTCTGGAAATTGATTGTAGAATTACCGCCATTAGAGCTTACTACAAAAGTAAGAATATCTCCTGCCTTTGCATCTACTCCAATATAAACAGCGTCTGACTTTGAACTATTAGAATAAAAATATCCTGTATATGTAACACCGTCTAATGTCTTTGTCTTTTCGTCATGTCTTGAAATTGCTGTATTGGTTGTACGGATTCTGTTATTAACCTTACCACCCATACATACAGTCAATCCATCATCATAGAATGTCTCACCCAATGGCTGTACACCTGCTGAGCCCGGCACTACAGTATCTGCATACCAGCTATTAATATCATCTACTGTAAGAAGATTATTATATTTATTGGTATCTAATACTTCTGCACCGAAATCCCATACATCAATCTTGCCATCCATTGACTCAATTACATCTACCGTAGGAAGCTCAGGCTTTGGCTCCTCAACCTCAACCTCAGGATAATCTACTGCAAAGTAATACATATTAATACCACTGTCAGCAGAATATAAATAATAAGTTCCTGCTGCCGGAATCTCATATGTAAGCTTGCTGATAGATGTACCAAGTGCTGTCTGTGTTCCGATTACATTTCCGGAAGCGTCTGCAAGTACAAGAGGTCTGTCAGATGAGCTTGAGCTACTCTGCGCATATACGATTAAAGTAGCTGCATCTGTAGCTGTGTACTGAACACTTCTCTTTGTAATAGAACCCTTACCGTTTGTCTTTAATCTCTGTGTGAAATCAAATCCATCAATAGACTTGCTATTTGCATCTACAGTCAGCTTGCTAGATGCTCCGTTAAGAACAAACTCACCAACTGTCATATTTGTAGTAATATCACCAGCTGTTAAATCAGAAACATTTAATGCTGTATCTGTTCCACCGATTGTTCCAACAGTAGAATCACCTGTATTATCTGAACCAGTGTTATCATCACCTGTTGTATCATCGCCACCAGTTGTGTCGTCATTGCCTGAATCAGGAACAACATTCATATACTCATCACCTGATAATCTTGCACCAAGTGCCTGTCCATCAGAAGCCATAGTTGCATATGCACTGCTATCAGCTAACTTAAGGAAGCCCTTTGTGTCAATATTACCATTCTCATCTCTCCATACCTTATGGAAATCTGTCGTTGTATCAGGTGCTGTTACACTAACAAAATCGCTAGCTGAAACTGTAACGATTGTTCCAAGCTTATCACCCTTTGCAATTGCAGTACTGTCAACTACGGAGTAATATGCCGGCTTATTATTGTAATAAACACTATGGTCGATTGTTCCGATAAATGCATCAGAACCCATAGAATCTGTTGTGAATGATAAAAGATTAGAATTCTTTCCACCATTCTCTCTATTCATCTGGAAATTAGACTTCTTGCTCTCATATCTACTGTTATTGAATGATGTACAGTTTGTTAATGAAACTGCTGTAGGATTGTTATTATCTGTAAATCCATGTGCACCATTCTCAAATGCGATACAGTTAATCAATACATGTGGTGTTCCAATACCTGAACCACCAAGCTTGAATCCGTTCATATCGCCATTTGCGGAGCCTGCTCCATTTGTAAGTTTACCATTACGGAAAGCAATACAATTTTTAAAGGTAACAACACCAATAGGACCTGTTGCAGACTTTGCATAGCAATCCCATCCATCATCACTGTTGTTATAAGCCAGACATCCGTCAAATACGTTTCCTTCACCGCAGGTAAGCTTTGGTGCGAAACCATCTGCATTCTCACCATCAATATCAACATTATTAAAAGATGTACAATTCTTAATTAAGTTGTTTGAAGGCCACTGTGAGATACTGTTATAACCTGTCTGATATCTGCTTAACTGCAAGCCCGTATCATGGTTGCTTTCAAACACACACATTTCAATAATATTATTATCACCTGAGAGAAGCATACCATTATCTGCTGCTTCCTTGATTTTAATACCATAGAAATGCCAATAAGAACCGTCTAAAACAATACCTCTGTTTGACTTATCAGCATCTGAACCTGTATAGCCCATCGCTGAGAAATCAAATGTCACGTCTCCGCCATCAGCAACTACCTTCTTCATAGCACCTGCTGTACCGGAATTGCTCTCTTCGATAACAATCATCTTAGAGAAATTGTAAGTACCAGCCTTAACCTTAATAGCATAACCCGGCTGGATGTTCTGCAGAGCTTGTAAAAACTCATCCGCTGTCGAAACAGTAATATCTCCCTCTACCACTGTCTCTGCAGCTAATGCAACCGGTTCATCAGCTATCACTGTAACTGCTTCAGTTGTCTGCTCTGTTGTTACTTCTGTTGCTGCTTCACTCGCAGCTTCGGTTGTTGGCTCTACTGTTGCCACTTCTGTCGCAACTTCTGTTGTAGATACCTCGCCAGTTTCAGCAGATACGGAAGATTCAACATCTGTAGACCCTTCTGTAGTAACCTCTGTTGTTGCTTCTGTTGCAACTTCGGTTGTTACTTCGGTCATAGATTCTGTCACTTCAGTAGCTGTTACTGTCGACATGTTAGACATAACCAATGTAACTGATAATACAGCTGCAAGGATTTGTCTGTACATTTTTCTCCTTAACCTACTCATAAAAAACCTCCCTCTTTACTTGCAAGCTTGTAAGCGCTTACATTAATTGACATAATATGCCAATTAATGTAAATATATCAGATAACCCTCGTTTTTTCAAGTTACATAAGTCTATTTTTTGTGTTATGTTCACATTTCACTGCCGAAATTTTTTGTATTTATTTAGTATATTTGCACAAAACCGGATTTAACAAAAGAAGGAGCAGCCTGCGCTGCCCCTTCTTTAAAATTTATCGAAGAACTTTTTCTTCTTATCTTTTTTCTCTTCGCCGTTATCCTTGTTCTCCATGTTTTTTACCATTTCAAGTGAATTACCGGTTTCCTTGTCAAATTTTCTAAGAAGCTCTTTTGCTTCGCTTGAAAGCTTCTCTGGTACCTGTACCACAAGTGTAACATAGTGGTCACCACGAACCTCTTTATTTCTAAGAGATGGAACACCCTTACCACGAAGTCTGACACGTGTATCTGTCTGTGTACCAGCCTTCACATCATACACTACCTTACCATCTACAGTATCAATCAGAATCTCTCCACCAAGAGCTGCTACTGCATAAGAAATCGGCACTGTAGAGAAGATATTCATATCCTGTCTCTGGAAAATCGGATGTCTGTCAACTACAACCTCAACAAGTAAGTCTCCTCTTGGTCCGCCATGTGTTCCTGGCTCACCTTTATCACGAATTCTTACACTCTGTCCGTTATCAATTCCGGCAGGAATAGATACCTGAATCTTCTTGCGTGCTGAAATATAACCGCTTCCATGACAATCAGGACACTTCTCCTTAACCATCTTACCGGTACCGCCACAATCAGGACATGCCTGCGCATTACGAATGGTACCAAACGGAGTAGAATGCTGTGTCACTACCTGACCACGGCCGCCACATCTCGTACATGTCTCAGGTGATGTTCCCGGCTTAGCACCATTACCACCACAAGTCTTACATGTATCCTTAAGATTAAGGTCTAATTCCTTCTCCACACCAAATACTGCCTCTTCAAAAGAAATGCGCACGCTGGTACGAAGGTTGGCCCCCTTCATTGGGCCATTATTATAGCTTGATGACCTTCTGCCGCCGCCAAAGAAATCACCAAAAATATCGCCAAAGATATCAGAGAAATCAGCTCCTCCAAAATCAAAGCCACCAAAACCACCACCGGCTCCGCCGCCTTCAAATGCAGAATGTCCGAACTGGTCGTACTGACGTCTCTTATCCGCATCACTAAGTATTGCATACGCTTCTGAAGCTTCCTTAAACTTCTTCTCAGCCTCGGCATCTCCAGGGTTCATATCCGGATGATACTTCTTTGCTAACTGTCTATATGCCTTTTTAATAGTGGCATCATCAGCGCCTCTTTCAACGCCTAGCACCTCATAATAATCTCTCTTCTGCTCTGCCATTATTTATCAACCTTTCAATTCAGATAACGAAAAATGCCCTATGGGCATTCTCCAAGCATAAAACTCAGTATTTCTTGGTGCTGTTTCTTGCACTTTAGAAATCACTCTTCTTACACATAACTTAGAACTTCCGGGTACGGTACCTCCCGTACCCTAGAAGTTCTTTATGTGTTTTATACTTCTCTATAATCTCCGTCAACTACGTCATCAGCTGCACCTGCATCGCTCTGTCCGCCCATGTTACCCATATCCGGACCTGCTGCACCCTGTGCCTGCTGCATATTCTCATACATCTTTGTAAATAAGTTCTGAGCCTTTGTCATGAGGTTCTCCTGCTTGCTCTTTAACTCAGCAACCTGCTCCTCTGTCATCTCAGCATCCTTTGTGCTCTCTAAGAATGACTTAAGGTCATTTAAGTCTGCCTCAAGAGATGCCTTCTCATTTGCATCAATCTTGTCGCCAACTTCACCTAATGCCTTCTCTGTCTGGAATACGAAGGAATCAGCATCGTTTCTAGCATCGATAGCTTCTTTTCTCTTCTTATCCTGAGCTTCGAACTCAGCAGCTTCCTTAACTGCCTTCTCGATATCCTCATCTGACATGTTAGAACCAGCTGTAATTGTGATATGCTGCTCCTTACCTGTTCCAAGATCCTTAGCAGATACATTTACAATACCATTTGCATCGATATCGAATGTAACCTCAATCTGAGGAACACCACGTCTTGCTGGTGGAATACCATCAAGTCTGAACTGTCCAAGTGACTTGTTGTCTCTAGCAAACTGTCTCTCACCCTGTACAACGTTGATATCAACTGCTGTCTGGTTATCAGCTGCTGTAGAGAAAATCTGGCTCTTCTTTGTAGGAATCGTTGTATTTCTCTCGATTAATCTTGTAGCAACACCACCCATTGTCTCGATAGAAAGTGATAATGGTGTTACGTCAAGAAGAAGGATTTCACCTGCACCTGCATCTCCAGCAAGCTTACCACCCTGGATAGAAGCACCAAGTGCTACACACTCATCTGGATTCAATGTCTTGCTTGGCTCATGTCCTGTAAGTGCCTTTACCTTATCCTGAACTGCAGGAATACGTGTAGAACCACCTACTAATAATACTTTACTTAACTCGCTAGCTGTAAGACCTGCATCCTTTAATGCGTTCTGTACAGGAATAGCTGTTCTTTCTACTAAATCATGTGTTAACTCGTCAAACTTAGCTCTTGTGAGGTTGATATCAAAGTGCTTTGGTCCCTCAGCTGTAGCTGTGATGAATGGCAAGTTAATATTTGTTGTTGTTGCAGAAGATAATTCCTTCTTAGCCTTCTCAGCTGCTTCCTTTAATCTCTGGAGTGCCATCTTATCTGTTGATAAGTCTACACCCTCAGTTCTTCTGAACTCAGCTAACATCCAATCTGTAATCTTAGCATCGAAGTCATCTCCACCTAATCTGTTATCACCAGATGTCGCAAGAACTTCGATAACGCCTTCACCGATTTCAATGATAGATACGTCGAATGTACCACCACCTAAATCGTATACCATAATCTTCTGCTCGCCTTCGTTGTCAAGACCATAAGCAAGTGCTGCTGCTGTAGGCTCGTTGATAATACGCTTAACCTCAAGACCTGCAATCTTACCTGCATCCTTTGTAGCCTGACGCTGAGCATCGTTGAAGTATGCAGGAACAGTAATAACTGCCTCTGTAACCTTCTCACCAAGATAGTTCTCTGCATCTGCCTTTAACTTCTGAAGAATCATAGCTGAAATCTGCTGTGGAGAGTACTTCTTATCATCAATTGTTCTGCCATTGTCTGTACCCATATCACGCTTAATAGAAGAAATTGTCTTCTCTGCGTTTGTTACAGCCTGACGCTTTGCAGGCTCACCTACAAGTCTCTCTCCTGTCTTTGTGAAAGCTACAACAGAAGGTGTTGTTCTTGCTCCCTCTGTATTTGCGATAACGGTAGGCTTTCCACCTTCCATAACAGCTACACAGCTATTTGTTGTTCCTAAATCAATTCCAATAATTTTTCCCATGATTGTATCCTCCTATTATTAAACAAAATAAATTACTCTTTAAAACTAAGATACTACTGCTACCATACTATATCTAATAACAGTATCTCTGTAAGTATAGCCTCTTTGTAACTCCTGTGCGATAACGCCTGACTCATACTCCTCACTCTCAACCTGCATCACTGCATTATGAAGATTCGGGTCAAACTCACAACCAACTGCTTCAATCGCCTTAACATCCAACTTCTCAAGCTCTGTCATCATCTGCTTGTAAACCATGTTCATGCCTTCTGCAAACGGCTGCTTAAGCTCTTCCTCTGAAAGTGCTCCCAAGCCTCTCTCAAAGTTATCAACAACCGGAAGAATCTTCTCAATCACGCTTCTTGCACCAGTCTCGAACATTGCTGCCTTTTCCTTCTCGGTACGCTTTCTGAAGTTATCAAACTCTGCCATCTGACGCTTTACTCTGTCTTCAAGCTCATCAACCTTCTCCTGAAGCTTATTCTCTTTATCCTTCTTCTCAGCCTTTAGCTTCTTCTTCTCGGACTTCTTATCCGCTCCCTTAGAATCCTGCTCTGTATTCTCTGTCTCACTTGCTGTCTCTTCTGTATCGATTACGGATTCGTCCTGGGTGGTTTCTTCTTCTAAAATCTGTTCCTTATTCTCTTCCACTCTTTCCCGTTCCTTTCTCTAATCCTTTTTATACAAAGTATCCAACTGACTCTTCATCGTCTTGAGGGTACTTATTACCTTATCATAATCCATTCGTCTCGGACCGATGATTCCTATCGTTCCCTTCACACCCTCTTCAAGCTCATATGTTGCAGTTACCACACTGCAATCCTTCATGGTCTGAATCGGTGTCTCATTACCAATGTAAACCTGAATACCGGTTCCATTCTCATCTGTAAGCGTTTCCTGTACCAGCTCATTCAAAAGCTGCTTCTCTTCAAAGGTTGTGATTAACTCACTGGCTCTTTGCTGGTCCGCCAACTCAGGATACTTGAAAATATTGTTCGTTCCACTGGTATAAATCTCAATATCCTCGTCATTCTGCAAGGCTTCCGAAATCGTATCCAATATCGCCGAAACAATATCATCATAAATACCTGCCTGCTGCTTAAGCTTTGAAATCATCGCCAGATTAATCTCTTCAATACGCAATCCGTTCAGATTCGTATTCAATAGAAGATTCAGCTTCCAAATCGCTTCATCATCCAACACATCATTCACAGGAATCATATGATTCTTAATTACATTCCCCTCGATTACTACCGTAATCAAAAGCTGTCTCTCATCCAGCTTGGAAATCTGTAGGAACTTCAAACGATTCCCCTTCATCTGCGGTGCTGAAATCATCGTCGCATAATTGGTATTCACTGCAAGCATCTTAGCAACCTGCTTCAGTATCGCTTCCATCTTATCCTCTCTCTCAAGAAGAAGCTTCTGCATATCCTTGACTTCCTGCGTTGCCTGACTAAGCTGTTCTTCCTTCTCCTGCATCATCCTGTCAACATATAAGCGATAGCCCTTATCTGATGGAATGCGTCCGGCAGAGGTATGCGGCTGTATAATATAACCTAGCTCCTCTAAGTCTGCCATCTCATTACGAATCGTGGCTGAACTTAAGTTCAAGTCTGTATACTTCGAAATGGTTCGGCTTCCTACCGGCTCTCCTGTCTCCAAATAATTACGGATAATGGCCTGTAGAATTTTCAATTTACGTTCATCTAATTCCAAACGGGTCACTTCCTTTCTCTTCGAATCAGGTTGTTAGCACTCATTCAATTAGAGTGCTAACATTTACAAGTATTAGGTTACTACTTATCGTTTTTATTGTCAACAATCTTTTCTGGAATTATTTATTAAATAAAAATAAACATAAAATTAAGCCAGTGATATCATATTTGAAATCACTGGCTTATTCTTATTTTCTTACCTCAATCAACAATTCTGCCTCCTGCAATCCCTCTCCGGTTATCCGTAGCTTCATCTGTCCTACAGACTTTCCTGCCTGTACCACCACAAACATCATTCCATGAAAAGCACTGTGTTCTGTGTCCTTCCACATTTCATGGCAATCCGGTCGTCCGTTATCAATGCCGAGCAATTTAGCATCTCCCGTCAAAGAAACCTGCAGCTTATGATTGGCAGTAGGAACCAGCCTGCCCTCTTTATCAACAATACGCACCTCTATCTGTGCAATATCTCTGTCATCTGCTTTCAACACTGCAACATCAGAATTTAGTTGTGTTGCATGCGCCTCGCCCGCTGTTTCTACCACATAGCGGCACGCTTCCTTTCCATCATGATAACCAATTACCTCAAGTTTTCCCGGCACATATGGCACATCCCAACTCAAAAACAAATCATCTGTATTTGTAGGACGCTTCATTCTATCAAAATGACCATATGTCTCTGTCATACCATAGCACGGAAATCCCTTTGACTTCATACCATAAGACTTACCATTTACAAAGAGCTCTGCATCCTCGCAGGTTGTATAGCAAAGCACCGGTATTACCTTCCCTTCTTCTATCGGGAGATTCCAATGCGGGCAAAGATAAGCAAAGTGCTCCTCCCTATTCCATATACTCTTATAGAAATAGAAGGCATCCTTTTCAAAGCCACAGGTATCTAAACATCCGCATGCCGCAGAACGCCTTGGCCAATGAGCCTCTCCCAAATAATCAATACCTGTCCACATATAATCTCCTGCAACGAAATCGTGGGTCATAGTATAACGTAAAAGCTTTCCTGCTGCCACCGATGCCGAATAATACGGCCTGTACCAAAAATCCTTGGTGTTATGCTCAAAGATATATTCTCCCCGCACATAACCGGCAGATGGATTTTCCGAACCAATCACACAACGTTGCGGATATTTCTCATGGTCTTCATCATAAAAGCTCTCTGCTCTTTTTCTCCACCTTCCCACATAATTGTATCCCACAACATCCAGTTCTTCCAAAAACTCCTGCCGTGCCTTTCTTGGCTCTGCCACAATCTGGTCATTGGCCTGCGTGATACATCTTGACGGGTCGATTACATGACAAATATCCTTGAGCCGTCTTACAATGAATTCGCCGCCCGCAACAACCTGCTCCGGCACCTCGTTTCCAATACTCCACAATATAATAGACGGATGATTGCGGTCACGGTATAGCATTGTTTTCAAATCCCATTCATGACATTCTTTAAAATACATGGAATATCCATAGCTGCCATGTGTGTTGGTACCTGTTTCTTTTAGTTTCATATGCTCCCATTCATCAAACGCCTCATCCATAACCATAATACCCAGTTCATCACACAAATCCAACAATACCGTATCCGGAGGATTATGCGCACAACGAATGGAATTTACACCCATATCCTTTAGTTTTCTCAAACGACGCTCCCAAATTGCTTTCGGAACCGCTGCCCCCACACAGCCTCCGTCATGGTGTAAGCATACGCCATTTATCTTTACTTGTTTTCCATTTAATAAGAAACCTTTATTATGATGAAAGGCAATCTCTCGAATACCTATTTTTTCCTCTCTTATCTCCAGACATTCCTCACCTTGCCAGAGGGACAATTGCAAACGATATAAGTCCGGTGTCTTTGGCGACCACAAACAAGGCTTATCCACACTCATCTCAAATGTGCATGTATTTGTCCACACGTTTCGTGTCTCGCCCATATCTTTACCATCTCTGACAGGCGCTTCACAATCCCCCATCTGCCATTCCCCGCGTACAGTCTTTTCCGCCTCTAAAATCGTTGAACCATCCGGACTTTCCAGTTTATATCGTATACACGTCGGCTGATTTTCAAGTGCGGTCTCACTATGCAATACAAGCTCTGCCTTTATGTCCGCTTTATCCTCTGTTACTTCTGTCACAAAATATGTCCCGTATCTTGCAATATGAACCAAGCGCCTTGTTTCCAACCACACATTACGGGTAATTCCCGAACCCGAATACCATCTGGAACCAGGCTGTTTAGAATTATCCACAACTACCAATATTTTATTGTCCTTATCATTTACTACATCTGTAACATCAATTTCAAAGGGTGTATAACCATAAATATGTCCACCCACATAGCTTCCATTTACATAGATGGAAGAATTCATATAAACTCCTTCAAAATACAGAAGGGCACGCTCTCCTTCTCTTCTCTCTACATCAAAGCAACTATAATACCAGCCAATTCCTGCCTTTACATATCCGCCGGAACCATTCGTGTCTGCCTTTTCATCAACAGGATATTCCGTACTCCAATCATGAGGAAGCTGTACCCCTCTCCAATCATATGCATCCAAAGCACCCATATCAGGTTCTGTACTTTCTCCTAGTCGAAATTTCCAATTATCATATAATCGCATTCTCATTTCTAATTCCCCTTTCGGAAACCTTTTGTTGATTTACGTACCAGAATCTCATAATCAATCTTCGTTCTGTCCTGATACTCCTTACCGATAAGACGATGAATCACCTGCTTGCATATCGCATTTCCTACCTTCTTTGCAGATATATTCACAGTTGTAACCGCCGGTGTAAAGCAGTTCAAATTTGAACTGTTATACAAAGACGCAACCGCAATATCCTTCGGAATCCGATAGCCTTCCGCCTGAAGATTCGACATCAGTCTCGTGCAGATAACGTCATCCCCACACACTACACATTCTATTTTTTGTGCTATCAAATCATTAATCACTGCATCTACTGCATCTACACTCAGAAAATTTGTATAATAAATCTGCCTGCTCTTATCAATTCCATTCTTTTCCAATGCCTTGCAGAAGCCTTTATACCTGCTTTTATTTACAATATAATCAAAAGTCTCTGTGATAAATGCAAACTTACGATATCCTTCTCCTATTAAATAGGAAGTCAGCATTTCCGAAGCCTCTTCATTATCAATATCTACCTGTATAATACCATCATACTCTGAATCGCCGGTAAGTCCAATCAGAAAATCCTGTTCCTTCAAATAACGTACTGCCTTATCTTCCTCCAGGCTTCGTGTCAGAATAATCGCATCAACCTTCTTCTTTTCCACCAATGCCTGAATCCCTGAAATATCATTTGTTGTCGCTGTCGCAATTACAACATCATAATCCATAATTGCCGCTGTTTCACAGATACCCAAAATACACTCCTGAAAATATGGCTCATTGCTGATATATACATCTGCCGGCAGAACAACACCCAAATTTCCCGTCCTCGTTTTTGCTTCTTGCTTTTGCAGCATTCTCTGCTCATTTATAAAATTTAAGATTTTATTTCTGGTTTCCTCACCAATTCTCCCCTTACCGCTCACAGCACGAGAAACAGTGGTGACTGATACCCCAAGTTCTTTTGCAATTTCCGTTATTGTCACAGCGTTGTTTCCTTTCACTTAGCTTTCTCCAACAAAAGCTGACCCTATGGGCCAGCTCCTGTCGTCATTATTCATGATATATATTACTTAGCGTGTAGCATACCATGCATCATACTGCGCATAGAATTCATCATATACATTCTGTAAGCCAGCATCGTAGCACTTCTGAATCATTTCATCCAATGTTGCATCTACATCATCAACAAGGCCTAATTCAATCATAGGAACATAATCATTCAATACTGCGTTCACTGCTGCTGTATATGCTGAAACGTTTGTATCATCGAATACGAAAGTAATGGTTGGATTCATCTTTACTCTTGCATCCCATGCATCTGCAATTGCTTTCTCACGCTCAGGAGTTCCTGCCTGCTGTAAGTTACCATTCTTGATTGCCCAAGAAGCAGAAACTGTCATGTTTGGATATTCTGTTGCCTTTTCCAAAGCTGTGTAGTATCCATCTGCATCCATGCTGTAGTGCTCACCCTCAATACCAATACAGATTAATGAATTCAAATAAGTATCACACTTAATCAAATCAAGTACCATAGCTGCACGCTCAGGATTTGCTGAACCTGCTGCAATTGCCATATCATTGTTAGAATATGCCTCAGCACCTACCAGATTATTGGTTGTAAGGTCATATGCCGTACATGCTACACCTTCTGTCTTCTCAGCCTGCTTCATATATGTAAATACGGAAGCATTCCAAGCAATAGAAGCACCCTGAAGGTTACCAAATGCATCATCATCTGTTACTGTGTTTGTTAATGCGCCACGGCTCCAGCAGCCTGCATCAGCCATTTCCTTCATATCCTTTGCATATGCTCTAAAAGAATCAAACTCATATGCCATCTTAATATCTTCCTTAGTAGGAAGCTCGCCTGTGTACTCATACATCATGTCTAAGTAGTTGCTGTCCAATGCCAGGAATGTGTCTGTCTGCTGACGATATACATCCCATAACTCGTTGTTATCACCGCATGCCGCTAATGCATAGATACCACTATCAGGTGTTTCCTTCTCTGCAATTGTAAGCATATACTGCTTATAGTCATCCCAGTTTGCCAGTGGAGCAATTCCATACTTGTCCATCAAATCCTGACGAACTGCTACAATTTTACCCATTGACTGCGCCTGGTTAGAAGGAACAGCTATTGTCTTTCCTGAGATAGTTGTCTCATCCCAGCTTTCTTTCGCCTGATACTTATTGGTCAAAGGCATTGCTCTTGCAATGAAATCATCTGTTAACTCATAGAATGAACCTTTTGCTGCCTCTGTATACATATAACACCAAGGTGCAGTAAAGATTAAATCAACCTCCTCACCACCTGCAAGTACCAATGAGTACATTGTCTGGTAATCAGACCAGCTCATAAATGTAACATCAAGATTCGTATTAAACGGCTCCAAATAGTCGTTGATTAATCCAAGAACCTTATCCCAATCATTTGGTGTATCACCGATAAGATACATGTTAACTGTATAATCTTTTTTCAAATCAATCCCTGCATAATACTCCGGTAATGCTTTTACTTCTACGCCTCTTTCAATTGCATCCGGAAGCCCCTCTAAAGATACAGTTGAAGCTCCTGCATCAGATGAAGATGTAGTTGTTGAATTACCACATCCTGTTAATGTAGATGCCAGCATACATGAAGCAAGCATCAATGCTAAAGTTTTTCTTTTCATGATATAATCCTCCTTTTTCTATGTTATGAAGCCACCTTCCAAGCTTCCAACATTCCACATTGTTTTATTTCCTACCCCTTTACAGCACCAATTGTCAGACCTTTTACGAAATAACGCTGAACAAACGGATATAACAATACGATAGGTCCTGTTGCAATAATTGTCATAGCCATCTTCATACCCTCTAACGGCACTGACGGAAGAGCAATACCGGATTTCTCAGCTACAATTCTCATCGCTTCAGCACTACCAAGCATTCTCTGTAAGTAATACTGTAGATTAAACATATTTTCATCTGTCACAAATAACATACAGTTATACCAGTCGTTCCAGTATGCCAAAGCCGAGAACAGACCAAGTGTCGCTACAAGAGGCTTACTAAGTGGTAAAATCAGCTTCACAAAGATAACCATGTCATTCGCACCATCTATCTTAGCCGACTCTGTAATTGCATCAGGAATACCATTCATAAATGTCTTTGCTATAATCATGTTCCATACTGAAAACATCAATGGCAAAATAAGTGCAAAGTATGTATTCTTCAAATGAAGATAACGAACACACATCATATACCACGGCACCAATCCTCCGCTAAACAAAGTCGTAAAGAAGAAGAAGAACGAAAATCCGTTACGCCAAGGGAAGTCTTTACGAGACAACACATATCCTGTCATAGTAGCCATAAGCACCGCCAGCACTGTACCGACCACCGTAACACCAATTGTGGTTCCATATGCCTTTAAAATGCTAACAGGATTCTTCAAACACAGCATATAACTCTGTAAATCAAAATCTGTCGGAATAATCGGGTAGCCATTTCGAATCAGAGAAGCCTCTGAAGTAAATGACGCAACGATAATCAGATAAAACGGTATTACACATACCAATGCAAAAAAGCCGATATAGACATACCCTATAAACTTTACGACCAATGCATCCTTTTGTCGGATTCCTTTTCCTTTTTCCAGCTCAACAGCATCAAATGTATCTTCCATCATTACCACACCTTTCCTTAATTTCTAACGCTCCCCTTAGTACAATGCATAATCAGGGTCGGCCTTCTTCACCAGCTTGTTACAAATGGTAATTGTTATAAAACAAAGAACCGACTGATAAAGACCTGCTGCTGCTGATACACCAATATCGCCATTATTAATCAATAATCCAAATACATAAGTATCAATCACACCTGTTACCGGCTGCAATAATGCACTTGACTTTACTGTCTGATAGAACATACCAAAATCGCCGCGGAAAATATTTCCAATTGCAAGCAATACCATAATTACCATTGTCGGTATAAGGGATGGGATGGTTATGTATCGAATCTTCTGCCATGCACTCGCTCCATCAATGGATGCCGCCTCAAACATCTCCTGGTCCAATCCTGTGATTGCTGCCAAATATACAACCGAACCGTAGCCTGTCTGTTTCCAAAGTTTTAGGAATATCAATACAATGGGCCATGCTCCCGGTGTATTATATAAATCAAAGGATTCAAATCCCAAGAAATTGAGCACATGATTTACAACACCCTTTTCGTAATTAAACACGTTAAACATAATCGCACTAACAACAACCCAGCTGATAAAGTATGGCAGGAACATAAATGACTGTGCTATCTTCTTAAACCACTTACTTCCGATTTCATTTAACAAGATTGCACTCCCCATCTCGAATACAACACCAAGTGATATAAATGCAATATTATAAAGTAGTGTATTACGTGTTACTTCCCCCAGCTTACCTGCCACAAGCAATGCCTTAAAATTATCAAGTCCATTCCACGGAGAGCCATAGATTCCCCCGGCATACTGGTACTTCTTAAACGCCAATACAATACCGCTCATCGGTATATACGAAAAAATCAACATATAAATCACTGCCGGAGCTAACATCGCCAACAGCATCCAATGCCTTCTTACGTTTTTCAGAAATGGTACTTTATAGCTCTTTTTCGCTATCTCTTTCTTCACCGCTCACCCTCTCCTTTTCTTCTGATTGCTTTTGCACATTTTTCAAATGTTTTTGCGCATTTTGCGCAACTATTTATACTATGTTCATTTTTCATGTGAACACTTTGTATAGTTTTATTATAGTTTAGGGTGCTTTTATCGTCAATTCGCACACATTACAATCTTATTTTCAAACTTTCATATACTTTACATAAAATTATGGCTGTTTTTGCGCAAATTTTGCACTCGTATTTTGCGCAAGTTCGGGTTTGTCGAGCCAACTGACGGTACTCGGCCTGCTCTTATCAGTGGACTTTATGTTTAACACAAAAGTAGACGCTACGAGTAAAGATTTGCTAAATGTTTTTAGCTAAGTGTTCTCTATTCACGGGACCGGCGCATATTCGCCATCCTTGTCTCAAATACGCCTAGCGCCTTCATCCAAGCGGCGCTTCCCTATTTACTCAAAAAACATTAATCAAATCTAATACTCTTCGCAATACTTTTGTGTTAAACATAAAGTCCACTTCCTAGAGCAGACAGAGTACCTGTGTATCGCAACCCCGCTTTATTCGATAACCTAGGCGCAAGCACTAACAGACTTCATGCAGAAAGCCGGCGCAGGGTGTTAGAGTTTCTTAGTGCTTTTGGAGTATACAGGAAACTGCCGACTGGATGGAGGCAGTAGGCGGCAATTTGAGCCAAGGATGGCGAATCGCCGCCGGTTCCGTACGTCTTAGAACACTTAAATAAAAGCACCTAGAAACTCTTAGCCCGTAGCTCTCGCTTTCGAATGAAACCTGTTAGGGAGAGCGCCGAGAGAACTCGACAAACCCGAACTTATCGCACAAAAAAGACGCTTCGGATAAAATCCGAAGCGTCTTCTATGTTAAGTATTAGCATTGATTACTGAATATCAAGACAGCAGTTATCTACTGTTAAGCAGTAGTATAAATCGCCATCAATTGCAATATTCTTGTATGACTGCTGATAGTTAGCACCTGCTGCTGTAACTACGTCACAAACAACATCTGCTGTTGCACCATTGTTAGTTACGTTAACTGTAACTGTAGCACCCTGTAAGTCAGCTGAAAATGTATCCCAATTCCAGTTGCTCTCTAATGTCCAACCGATTTCAGGATTTGCTGTATCCATAGCTGAGTTCCAACCCCAGTTATCTGCACGAACTACACCGTACTCTTTGTAATCAGCGTTATCAGCTGCGCTATGACCTTCTGCAACATTCTGAAGAATTACTACAAAGTTATTCCAGTTAGAAGCTTCTGCACCATGCCAGTTAACAAATGTCTTAGAAACTGTCTCACCCTCGGCAACAGCCCAAATATCACTATGAGCTCCCCAGAATGCTGTTGTACAATCTGTAGCACCAACTGCTGTTCCTGTAGGCTCAACATTTACAGCAACAGGCTCCTCAACCTCTACTACTGTACCATCAGCTAAAACAGGCTCAACTGTTGCATCACCCATCTGATAGAGTGTTGCAACCTGACCAGCTGTAAGAGCTGTATCATATACATATAAATCATCTACATAACCCTTGAAGATTGTATCCCAGTAGTTAATACCGAATAATGATTCGAACTCAGCATCGCCCGGCTCCATGATATTTGGAGCTAATGTAGCATCCCATGTATACTCGAAATATGTACCATTTGTGTAGTTATCCTGTGAATCGTATACCTTAGCACCGTTAATATAGTACTGAGCACCAGCTGTTGTAGAACCAAGAGGGCTTGCCTGCTCTTCACCTGAACATACGATAGTTACATGTACCCACTCTCTCTTTCCATGGATAGAATCATCCCATCCATACATCCAT
Source organism: Lachnospiraceae bacterium (assembly GCA_015056925.1). Taxonomy (GTDB): domain Bacteria; phylum Bacillota; class Clostridia; order Lachnospirales; family Lachnospiraceae; genus COE1. The sequence continues at coordinate 24,130 of SVFJ01000029.1, forward strand.
GGCCAGCAGTCTGTACCGTCAGCTGCGTCAGATGCCTCATTACGACTCCATACGATAGGGAAAATCTTAGCAGAGTTAGCACCCCACTCAGACTGTGTTACGTTAAACCATGTTACGTTATTTCCTACGTCTGCTGCCTTACCCATGTTATAACCCATCTGAAGAGTTGCACCATATGTAGCTAATCTGTCAGCGTTCATCCAATATGATACAGTATAAGCATCTGTGTTTGTAGCCTCAAGACCTAAATCAAGACCAGCCTTACCATCTAAGAAGATACAGTTACCAACAGGACCTGTTGCATACTGGAATGCACCCTCTGCAGGAGCGATATCAAATGTAGCTCCGTCGTTTGCACTGTCTGCAGCCTTCTCAACCTGAGTTACGAGTGTATAACCCTCATCTGCTCCATCAAATGTAAGGTGAGCAAATGGTGTCTCCGGAAGTGCTTCCGGCTCTGCTACTACAGGACCTGCAGGAGCTTCCTCAACCTTTGTCTCCTCAACCTTAACTTCTTCCTTTACCTCTGCCTTAGTTTCTTCAACCTTAACTTCTTCCTTTGACTCCTCAACCTTTGTCTCTGGTGTAGAAGTTGTGTCCTCTGCCTTGTTTCCGCAGCCTGTCATTAATGCTGCAAGCATTGTTACGCTAAGAACTGATGCTAATAATTTCTTTTTCATGTTTTTCCTCCTTATATATCACAGGATGCCACGTAATACCCGCTGCGACATCCTGCGTATTACATATATAGTTTTCAATACTCTATGGATAACCATAGCTGTAACACCTTTTTGCTATTATCTAACAATAGCGTGTCCTTATGAAATTGTATACCAAAATATTATAACTCTATTATGAATTATCTGCAACCATCTGCTCATATAATGCTACTTCTTCGTCTGTCAAGATATCATATCCATCTGAGCCGAAGTAATCGAGCATAGCCTGTGCATGATAAAGGTTAGCCTTCTCTGTAGCCTCTAAAGCATAGTCAGCAGCCTTAGCTGTACCCTTATCTACTAAATCATGAATACCAATGCTGTTGAAATACTCATCACAGTAGTTCCAGTAACCTGCGATAGATGTCCATCCGAATGGGATTGGCTGCATACAGCTTGCGAAGTAATTCTCCCAGTGAGCTACATGCTCTTCATCCATACCCTTTGTATACATTGCAATGTAAGCATCCCAAACTTCCTCATCCTTTGTAATAGGAGCCGGCATTACATCATACTTTAATGCAAGACCAGAAGCGTTTGTAAGAGTCTCATCATTGTACATCTCGATTCTTGTCATCCAGCCATCTTTACCAAAGCTCATGAACTTTAAGAGCTCATATGCTTCACGAGGATACTCACATCCTGTTGTTACTCCACCGAAGTCGATAGTAGCAATTGAATGATGGTCTGCTGAAGCATCTGCCTCACTTACTGCAGGTACAACATAAGGAATGATGTCTAAATCATACTGGTCGAAAGCTTCTGTAGCCCATGTACCCTGGTATGTCCAGAATGCCTCTGAGAATAATGCAACATGTCCTGTTGCACCAAACCAAGCTTCCCAGTCACCAGCCCAGTCTTCCATCTCCTGTGTCTCTACAGCAGGTGCTACATATCCACCAAGTTTAAGGTCAGAGAACTCCTGCTCACCAACAGCCCATACACCAAGGTCAAACTCTGTACCATTGAAACCAAACTCACCAATAATCTCCTGACTAGCAGCGATACCATAGTATGAGTCAAGTCTGTTATATACACCTAATCCGTAGTAAGCCATTCCATCAGGTGAATCAAGAACTGTACAATCCTTAATCAACTGAATCATCTCCGGCCATGTCCAATCCTGTCCCGGAACCTCTACGTTCAATGTCTCTAATACATTTCTATCAATGAACATAACACCTGGGAAGAACTTAACAGGAACTGCAAACTGAGCGTTTGTCATATATGTACCAATCTTTGCCGAACCAATTGTATCAGCAAGATTAGCTGTCTCAGGGTCTGCATTCCAATACTCTGAAATATCTGCTAATAACATATTACTTAAAGCAAAGTCACAGTCTGAATACATAATTGCATCAGGGCTGTCTCCGTTTGCAATAAGAGCTAATAATGTATCGTTATATGTTGATACATTCTCATACTTAACATTAACCTTGATATTTGGATATAACTCCATAAATCTGTTTGCAAGGTACTGTACTGTCTCATCCTGGTCAAAGTGGAAGTATGTTAACTCGATGTTCTCATCTGTCAAATCGGTTGCCAGAGTATATGTATATCCGTTAATCTCCTTCTCTGTTGCCTTCTCAGATGCTGTCTGCTTATCATCTGTAGATGATGATGATGTAGACGATGTAGATGATGAATCATCTGTACCACCACAACCAACCAAACCTGCTACCATTACTGTAGAAAGTAATAAAGCCAATAGTTTCTTTTTCATTGTTTTTCCTCCTTATCATCACAACTGCTCTATTGTAGTACGACCTCTACAAACACCGTTACGCAGTTGAAAAATGCTTATGTTTAGTTTATACCATAATATTTCACAAAAAGATATAGTTTTTGTAAAAAAAGTTAAAGTTTTTTAGTTAAAACTAAAACTTTATGAAAACCTAACTAAAATAAGATGCCGAAATTGTTTACTTTTTCGGCATCTTATCCATCTTTACAACATTTTTATTTTATCATGCTTTACAAAATTGCGCGCATTTTAGCTCATTTACTCGCCTGTAATACCTGCACGGTCGATACTCTCTACGAAATATCTCTGTAATACAAAGTACATAATCAATACCGGTAAAATACTCAGCATAGTACCTGCCATACTGATAGACTCATTCAAGCTTGTAGCACCACTCTGCGCAGTCTGTGCATACTGAGAATAATTGCTTGCAAACTTATCAAGCTGAATAACCAGCGATGTCCATCCTGACTCTGTCATAATACCCGATACATACATCTGTGTCAAATATGACTCATTCCAATACCATACAAAGGAGAACAGGAATACTGTCAAAATCGCAGGCGCTGCTGATGGCAGAGAAATTCTGATAAACGACTTAAAATATCCTGCACCGTCAATCTGCGCAGCTTCTATCAATACCTTCGGCACCTGACGGAAGAACTGGAAGAATATCAGTATGAAAATCGGTGCATTGATACCCTGTGCCAACAGAGACGGCAGAATAAATGCCTTCAAGCTTCCAAGAATACCAATATTATTATAAAGTACGTAAGTCGGAATCATTGTAACCTGGCTAGGAAGAATGAAGGAGAAAATAATCACTCCAAGGATAGCCTTCTTACCAGGGAACTCAAATCTAGCCAAACCATAGCCTACTACCGAGCATGACAACACATTCAAAATCGTCGGAACTCCTGCAATGATAATGCTCATTACCAAAGACTTCCAGAAGTCCATACTTTTTCCTGCCTGTGCATAGTTTGCCAGATTCAATGTACTGGGAATCCAGTTGATGGAAGAATCCAACAAATCATCCAAATTCATCAATGAACTGCTAAGCATATACAAAATCGGATACAGGTAGATAAAGCCAATACAAATCAGCAGGGCATAAACCACTAACTGCTTCAAAAAGCCTTCCTGCTCCTTAGAACCAAATAAGAATCTTTGAATCTTATCCTTATCTGTCTCTGTCAGCTTATGAGGTCTGAATGCGGCTTTAGTAGTCGCCTGAGCCATCGTAGGTTGAGTATTTGCGCTTTGCTCTTGCTTTTTCAATCTTCTTGGCATTTCTTGCTGACCTCCTTTCTACCTTTCTCTCCATTCTTGCTTCTTTCTTCATAGCCTTTTTCGCTTTCTTAACCTGACGCTCATATACATCCTTACGCGCCATAAGAACCAATGCGAAGAGTCCAACAATCAACAGTACCACAAGAGAATAAATCCATGCCATCGCTGATGCATATCCATATCCCTTTTCTTTTGTTCCCGAGAACATTGCATTCTGTATCAAACCGATAATACTATTCTGGTCGTTACCGGAAATAAATACAACCGTATAAACAACATTAATCAAAATCATTGGCTTAATGGTAGGAAGCGTAATCTTCCAAAAACACTCCCAGCCCGAACCACCGTCAATCTGTGCAGCCTCATACATAGAACGGTCAATCTTCTGTAATGCAGATAAGAAAATCAAAATCTGTACACCGGAGTACCAAAGAATCATAATCATACTCTGGAATAACTCTGAAATCGCATTTGCCATTCCCTTAGGTAAAAATGTCGAGATTGCATCTACAATTGTCTGCGTATCAATTGTAGATATCGTTGCCGCCCCCTGTTCTGATAACATACCCATAACAGGTCCGCTTACTACGATAACCGGAAGGAAGAAAATCAATCTAAAGAAGCCTTTAAACTTAATCTTACCATTCAACAGCATCGCAATAATCAAAGCAAACACTACAATGATCGGCACCGACAATATAGTTGACGTCACATATTCCACAATCTGAATCGGAAAATCCGGGTCAGAGAATAAAATCTGTGTAAAGTTTCCAGTCCCAAGGTAAGTGAACTTATATCCCTTGGGTGTAATTCTGATATTATTAAGAGCATACCAGAAGGAATTTCCCATGGTGTAAATGAGAAAAACCGCACAACCGATAATCCACGGTGTCACAAAGAGTAAACCTGTGATTGCTTCACGCCTTGCAAGACGTCCCGGCTTAATCTTTGCTCTATTCTTTTTTTCAAGCTTTTTAGCCATTCTGCTTTCTTTACTCATTTACTTCACCACCTTTGCAGATAAAGCATCAACTGTAACATCATCAGCTGTTACCGCCTTATCCGTATAGTTTACATAAATCACAACTCCATTATCGTATGTAACCTTATTGACACCTGCTGATACCTTATCATGGCGGAGAATAAATGCTCCCTCTGTAGCATCCGCAATTTCCTTAAACTCAGTATCATACGCAATTACTGTATCTCTGTAGGTATCATACTTTGTGCTATAGAGGTCTGAAGAATTGGTATATATCAAATCTGCAGAATCCTCATAGGTAAGATAGAAGGATGGATATATACCTGCTTCTATCATCTGTAACTTGAACTCATTCTTGTTTGCCTGGAAGTTCACATAGTCAGAGTACATAGGAATACTTCCCTTTAATACCATTGACATAAATGGAATCTCTTCATCTTCATACATATATGCAGAAGAACCAAGCGGCATATCCAAGAACGCCTGCGCATCCTTCCAAAGGAACGCAAAAGGCTCCTCAAGAATTAAGTTTGTCTTATCGGCTACATTCGAAACGATATTCTCATAAGTATTCGCACAATCAAATCTTGTATAGAACTTACCACTGTAGCTGTAAGAGAAAATATTATTTGTAATACCTGCAAGTGCAAGATTCTTAACATCCTTATTTGTATATGACTTCACAAACTTATCTAAGATTGTTTCTGTCTTAAATGGTAAGACATAATTAAAGGTCTGATATACATTATCGCGTGATGTAAGTTCAAGCTTTCTCTTATTCACCTTCTTCACCGCATTAAAGGTTGTATTGTTCTCCTCAGGGTTAGAAAGTAACGCTTCGTTATAAAGATATACATCATAGTTCTTCTCAGCCCAATCAGCTATCAGCTTTGTTACCGCTGAAGTACCGCCAATCTCACCATCAGCCTTATACTTTGTAATCGGAACATCGTAGAGACCACCTGCCTGCCATCCCTTGTATACAGCAAGCAAACTATCCACACCGTTACTCTGAAGGTCAGCAAACATCTCATCCATCTGCTCTGTAGTTGTCATGGTAACAGCTCTCTTGAATACCATAAACTCTTCTCTGTCTGTACCAAGAAAATCTACACGGGTCTTATACTCTGTTTCAGCTTTCTCAAGCATTCCGTTTGCCTGCAAATACTCACGATAAGCAACCGCCATACCCGAGTAATCAGCTGCCTCATCTGTTAACAGGACATAGCGAACCTGTAAATCACTATGTGTTCTATCCTTTTCAGCCTGTGTCACTGTACCCGAATTAGAATTATTCAATGGCTGAACATAAATCTTACGAATTGTAAACTTTGCGAAACAACGGTTATAATTAACCATAACTCCATTTGGATGTGCCTCGATACTGGCTCTCTGATTACCATCCTCAACAATGGCAAGATAACCCATCTTATCCGCAGTGTGCATCATTCCAAATACAGGCGCAAGCACCTTTTCAGGGTCAACGACAGTATCATATCTCTCCCACAGCAATACTTCTGTTGTAGAATCTGTAAAACCTGCATCTGCACCGTAAATCACCTGCGAGAAACCACTTGAATAACGACCATCCTTGTCATCAAGGTAGATTAATGCACCATTTCCATCAGGAATGAACATATAACCTTCCTTTGCATCAAGATAGCTATATCCCATCATAGGGAACAGACTTACCGTACCGATATATGCTGAACCATTTTCAAAGATAGACTCCTCAGGAACACGAACTACCAGTTCATCTCCCTCCAAAGCCACTTCAACATCTAATCCAAAGTCATACTCCTTAAACTCGATGCTCGCTCGGAAGCCGTTATCTGTATACTGATAGCTCATCTCATTTGGTGAACTTACTAAATCAACCTGATAGGTATCATTAGCTCCCTTAATCGCTGTTAATACAACACCTGACTGCATGTATGCTGTCCATGTTTTGTTATTGACACCATCATCATCCTCTGCCATCAGAGTAGAATATAACACCTTACCATTTGTCTTATTCTCCAGAATAACAGACATGGTCGGCTCATATAAATACAATTTATAGCTATCGCTTTCTGCTACCTTCGCATACTCTGAAGGAATATTCGCAGTCGCAGAAGCTGTAAGCTTAGTACCCGGCAGGCAAGTGATACACATAAGCAATGCCAAAGTCATTGCCAGAAGCATACATATCATTCTCTTTAATGTCATTCTCTTAGTTGCCAATGCGATACACCACCTCTCCGCCAATGGCAATAATAAACTCAACTACCTGTGCCCAAAGTACATAGATAATGAAAATCAAAAGGGCAAGGATTAAAATTGTAAACACTGTTAATGCAAGCACTTTCCCAGTCTCTTTTACCGTATAATAATTTATTTCCTTCACTGCAAGTACAAACAGCACTGCACACCATGCATAGATTAAGAGGTATGTAAATGTAATTAAGAACTCCTCGTTAATCGTTACGATATGAGAGAAAATAAACACTACCGGAATAAATGTAATATATGGTGTCAAAGAATACACGAATGAACAATATAACTTCTTGATTGTACCTTCACCATCATTGATTGTAGATACAAGGTAACTACATCCCGTTACTGCAATCAAAACAATTACAATCGTTGCAATATCAGAGAATAACTCATATCTACCTTCACGTACATTTTTCCAAAGGAAACCGCTCAAATACTTATTAATAATGAACTCAACCGCAAATACTGCAACAAGGAAGTTAGCAACCCTGACAGATGCCTTTCCTTCTCTTGCAATTCCGTAAGTACCTTCAAACGGATGCTTCATAAAATACCACGCATATTTCAGCTTTGCCAGGAAATCAATAGAACCAAACTTGGCTTTCATATCACGTATCGGCTGTAAAATATTCTTTTTCTTATCCCAGGTCTTAACCAGCTTAGAAAGAACCCAAAGAGCAACTACACACCATATAAAAGGAACGATATACTTCTTTAACGCAAGATTACGAATCTCCCAAGAAGCATCTGAATATCCTTCATAATCCTTTGCAAGCTTTGCATAATACTGCGCCATCTCATAGTTCTCTTCCTGGAAGTATGCTCTACCCATAGCCATATTCGCATAGTCAAACATACTGTTCATCTTAAGAACTTCCTCTAATGGTGCCTTACTCTCTGTATAACGCCCTGTTGCATAGAGATTCAATGCTTCATGAAGAAGATTGGTAAACTCTGTTGGCTCAAAAACCTGAATCTGTGCCTTATCCTGGTCAAGAATGTAAATCTTATCCTGTGTATCCACACCAATCGCACTTACTACCGTACAAAGACCAACTCGCTGTGTACCGTCATCTGCACCACCGAATACATACAGAATCTCACCTTCATTGTTAAACTCATATACATAACCCTGCTGAGAAACCATAAATACATTATCATGGTTACCAGCTGCTACCGCTGCTGGAATATCATCATATGTATCAGGCTCAATCATATTCTTACCTGCAATATTCAATCTCTTCAGAGTATCATACTCCTCACCACGTGTAACCGTGTAGATAAGACCATTCTCATCAATACAAAGGTTATCAGGTGTAGAAGGAATATTAGATACCATCTTTGCTCTCTGAGCATCTGAAGCAATCGCTCTGTAAATAATTGTCTGCAGCGAACG
>SVFJ01000166.1 GCA_015056925.1 Lachnospiraceae bacterium
AATTTCATTTTTATCAAAGAAAACACGTAATCCCTTCGATTGCAAGTATTCGGCAATGGATTCAGCAATACCGGAGCCATCACTACGACGGTAAGAAATGAAAACATCGTATATGTACATCAGTGTACCTCCCGTAACTTATACGTCTGCAGCTTTATCCCACAGATATTCAAACTCATTTTGATATAATGTAAAATACTCTTTGTTCTGTTCTGCAGACAGAATTTGACAACAGTTCTTTTTTACATCCATACCTTGATATGTATAATAACTAACTCTCATGATCTGATGTTTAGGATCATCACCAGAAAACATATACATCCTGCGTAAAATCGGAATACTGGATATTCGCACTTCGACTTGCTCAGGATTATACTTAGAAAAACTTATCCAATCAGATATTGAATCTTCAAATGATGTGTATCTCAATCCCGGATGTGTCATATGCTGGGCAAGAATCATTGCTGCTTCCTTTGTATTCAACAATACTCGCAGTTTTGTACCACCGCTTACGAGTCTTTCAAGTTTATCTCTTCTAGGGGCTTCCTTGAACCAATCAGCACCGGCATGAAACATGAAACAGCCTGTAGTTACAGATAATCCAGAATCTAGAACATCTTCAATAAATCCTTCTCCATCTGTGCGATACTGAATTCTATTTGAGATAGGTGTTAAATCCTTCATATCTGTGATGATCCGTTCAATTGAAGCATCCATCTCTGTGTCTATGAATTCTATAGCCTGAAGTCTTTTTAAACGTCGGATTTCCTGCGGCATATCATCATCCCATCTATTGGGGAAGCGATATGCATTACAAAGTACTGATAATATTCGTTTTCCATCACGGCGACAGTCCAGGGCTTTTTTCACTTCCTGCCTAAAATAATCTTTTGTTCTGCTTTGAGCGAGCTGTACCGCTTGTTTCGTTGCATCTTCTGTCAGAATACAAATGAAATTCGGAGCAAGCTGAATATTCTCATATAACATTTGTTCCCATTCTTCACCACCGGTTATCGCATGCTTGTCCATAAAGCAATGTACACCTTTGGTCTCCAATTTCATACGAATAACCTCTGCTGTATGGAGATCGGTCCTTCTATAACTGATAAATGCATCGTAATGTTCCATTTTTTCTTCCTTCTGCAGTTCAGCTAAACAACTCTTATTGTTAGTTTAATAGATCATACTTCTCTTCCACCATGGAACGAACAGGGTGCCCTTTAAGGTATATTTTATCTGCAATCTTATATGCTTCTGCTATTGTCTCCTTTGCGGATTTTATATCTTTTGATTTCTCAAAGCATTCGGTAAGATCAATATAGAGCATACAATGTCTTTCACCATGAGAACACAATGCATTCAACATGCCTGAGTACTCTTCCATTATTTGTATAGCTGTTTGAATATGTTTGATTGCTTGGGCATAATCTGCAATTTTCATATAGGTTCTACCAAGTGAAAATAATAGAGCCGCTTGATCGAGTTCTGTATACCTCAAAGAATTCGCGATATCCATAGATTTCACACTATATTCTAATGCATGATTATAATCTCCTTGCTCAGAAGCAAATAGCATCTTGGTAGTATACACCATTATTGAACGGTACCGAACAATCTCGCAATCCGCAAGCAATTCATCATTTATAACATCAAATGCTTTATGTAAATATTTGTTTGCAGTTGCCATGTCATTCTCTTTAAAATACAATTTAGCTATATCACAACAACAATGGATATGTTCTCCGGGAGCCTCATGAATAAGATGATCCAATACTGGGAAAGCCTTTTCCTCCAGTATATTCAGCGCTTGATTATAATCACCATATGCGTAATAACACCACCCAAGACGATGAAGTATCTTCCCTACCCAAGCAGAAGTATTACCAAATAAATTTTCTGCTTCTCGCAAAATGCTCTGCAATCGCTTGATATTATTTTCAAATGTATCGACAAAGCAACTGAAGTTTGTCATATGAAACCATAACTTAAAATTTTCCTTTGTAATATTTGGAACAAAATTCTGTATACTCTTACAACACTCAAAATAAGCGTTCTTTTGAGTAATTGGGTAATTCCACGCTATGTAATCAATCAACTCGTTAGCAAACAAGTTTAAAAAATCACTACATTCAACGTAGTTCGGAGTCAACTCCGACATCACTACTTCTCGGATAAGTGGGTGCATGGATATTTTCCCCGAGACTCCATCATATTTAATCATACTGCGTTTGATTAAATGACTTTGACATGAAAAAGTGTCCCGGTCACACCACTTCTTAAAATATTTGCGTTCTATTCCGCTATCCGGCATTAAGCAAAGATATTTTAAGAATCTCTTTTCCGATTCAGATAAAGCGGAGAGCCCAAACAGCCTTTTTATCACTGCATATGCATTATCACTTTTATTCTGCCGAATAATCCTTGTTTCACTGAGCTGCTGCAGTCCATGCAGCTTCAGAAGATCAACTGTGTACTCAAGATCAAACGTTGTTTCTTCCATATACTGAGCAATTAATTCAAGTGCCAGTGTATGGCGCATCGTCAGTTCAAATAAATCTTCAAATGCAGGATCATCTTTGTCTATGGTCACATACTCTTTACTGCAATAGCTGAGAACAATATCCTTTAGGGCATTATCATCTGTTATTTCAGTTACCGGAAGTACCACATATCGCGAGTCCTTAGGATCACACCGAGTAGTAATTAACAAACGATATTCACCCGATTTTTCCAACTCTTCGAGATATGGATCATAATCGACATCATAATTATCAATTATTATCAGTGTATCCTTCTTGCATTCAGCACGCAGAAACTTTACTTTATCATCCGCATACTCAATATCAGTTTGTATGTCTTTGTTCTCTTTAATCTGCCGCGTTACCCCATCAATATAAAAAACAGTATCGTCAGCAATAAGTTTAACCAATGAATCAGTATATCGAGCAAAAACTACCGTTTTATATGTATCAGAATTAATTTTTGCATATTGCTTCGCAATTTCAGACTTCCCGATTCCACCCATACCTCGCAGAAAAACAATGCGATTACCTTCAGAGAAGAGTTTATGAATATCCGCTAAAAGTTCCTCACGCCCAAAGAAACATTGCGAACAGGCGGGTATTTTTGACTGCAGGCGTGGAACAGGATCACCACCACTTACTTTTCCGAGCATTGGTTTACCAATAGCTTTGCCAATTGCTAGAGCCAAATCCTGTATACGCTGTTCTTTTGTGGGAACTGTGGCATCAATATATTCCACACCATATAAATCATACTCTAAATCCCCATGAAGAGGCGCCGAATCCAACTTAAACGGTATTATGGTTTTATCCGAGTCAAAAGCCATCCCGATTTCCTTTGGAATCTCTTTTGATTCTACCGCACTTTCGCTTTGCAAGAAAACCACAACTTTTGCAGCTCTAATTGCTTCTGGAATTAAACGCTTGTATCTTGCACCTCCATTGATATCCCTTGTGCATATCCAGCATGTTATCCCATAATCCGTTGTCAATGTATTGACAATCTCTTCTGCATCTGCTTGATCAGCAAAACTAAAGCTTACAAATACATCATGTGCCATGTTCCCACTCCAATAACATTCATTTCTTATAATCTAATATCATTTTCAGTTGCGGGTATATATAGTGCAAACCTCAAGCAAGTAGTTGCTTATACTCGTTAATCTGTGTAAAAATCGGGTGCTCTTTAGTATATATTGCTCTTGCTATTTCTCTAATGATTTCTATATATTTCATTGCTGCCATCTTATTACCTACTTTCACATAACAGTGAATTAAGAAATCAAGCATTCTGATCACACGGGCATTTCCCTCAGAGAAAAACTTTTGATACACTCTATAGGATTCTTCGAATGCAGCTATAGCTTCACTGTATTGTTGTCTTTCATATTTTAATATTCCGATACTTTCATTCAGTCCTGCCAAATCTGCAAATTCTCTGTATTTTTTATAATCCATATACTGATATACCAAAGTTTTGTACTTTTCGAGTTCAACCTCGGCCT
>SVFJ01000030.1 GCA_015056925.1 Lachnospiraceae bacterium
GTTTGCAATGACAAGTGTATTATTTTCTTCATATAATCTCATCTTAATAACCATGCCTTTCTATCTAACAGGTGCTCCCGTAATAATACCTCTTGAGCCTGTTGCTATGTAAAATCTGCCAAACTCACGGCAGTCTGCATCCATACTGTTAATCTCTCCAAACATCTGCCTGTCGGTATTGAGTCTTTCAAAGCTCTTGCCCTCATCAAAGGAACGATAGAAACCATACTCACCGTCCACAATACCACTGATGTAGATTGCCTTGTCTGCCCCCAGATACTCACCGTGCTCTTGCAAAAGTCCAAGTCCCATGCGATACACCACTTCATCCCGGGTCAGCTTTACCAGTACTATCTTATCAGTCACTTCATCATACTGATACTTCCATAAGCCCTCTTTTGCAAGTGCCATATAGAAAATACCGCTTCTGCCGGCATCCGCACGAACCTCTGTCTTGTTCGCACAATCAATTAGACCAAACTGCACCTTTGGGAAATCTGCCGATACCTCATACTGATAAAAGCTCTCGCCATAATCCTTACTGATATACATCTGGGAAGCCTCTCCAAAACCATAGAAAAGATTGCTCTTTACACGGTCAGAGAACACCTTCATCAGCTTATTCTCATCATCCTCAATCAATCTTCCATCTAAATCATAAATCTTACATTTACCATAGGTCTTGCCTTCATCGTGGGTATATACAATGGTCTTAGTCGGAAGCTCTATAACATCCGCCATTGACCACACAATATGCTTTGCATCCGCAGACATTGCCACCCATCCGGGATTTACATTCGGCTGTTCTATATGCTCTGCCGTCTTATCAATTGTTTCATTGATTCCCCAAGGCATCGGTAATCTCGTAAAGCTTGCTCCCTGGTCCTTAGAGAAGATTAATCCACCCTTGGTTCTTCCGGTCCAATTACCTCTTGCGGCTACAATCAGATTCTGCGACATAGTATCCGCAAAGTCTGCATTGATACAGGTTATATATCTGTTCCCTTCTGCATCCGCAAAGGAATTATCACAAGGTGTCTCAAAGTCCTTAAATGCAAAACCGCCCAAATCACCTAAGATATCCACAACTCTTACATCACCTGACGGCATTGCATACACATTCAGATGTACTGTTTCCTCAATTCCGTCACACCAGTCTGTAAATTCCGGTTCGTCAGACAGAAGATTTTCTGTCAGGAATACACCCGTCCCCGAATTAAACCATGCTTCATTAGGATTCTTTGGATGAATCTTTAAATCCGTAAGCCAATGCGCTATCGAATGGCCTCCATTGCACTCAGGACGCATATATGGTGCTCTAAAGCTAATCTTACCGGTCTCCAGATTCTGTAATATCTTTTTCCACGTTGTTCCGTAATCTTTTGAAAGAAATACACAATCTCCGTCCTTTTCACGGGTAATGGTAGAGCATATTACCAAACCCGGTACCATCTTACAAGTCGCAATACCGCTATACCCAAACGGTGTACAGCTATGTCCCTCTTCCAACAGCATCTCCGGCGTAATTTCTTCCATATGCACACTCTTTGTAATCGTATCTATCTCGTAACGAACCACTCGTCCGTTCATCGTTGCACCACCATCACAGGAATATCCCTTATCTACTACATAAGAATAGGCACCTGTTGCATCATAGGTCACATAGAAATACTTGTCATCTACCGCATAGCGAAGTCCTACAAGTCCCGGCATTCTACACTTTGCCGCCGCATAAACAGCTGTCTCATCCTTGTCCGGCTGCTCCATCTTCTCAAAACGCTTACCGCCATCATAAGAAATGTACATACTATGACCTCTTCTGACCGTGACCTCCATATTCCATCCGTCAATATAGCGTTCATCCTCTGCAAGCTCTACCTGATTGGTAACACCTGCCGTACCGCAGATAAGCAGCTTGCCATCCTCTGATACATAGATGAAGGTCATATATTCCTCGCCGCATACATCAACCTTCTCCCAGCTTGCACCGCCATCACAGGTTCTCCATAACCCATTCTGTCCTGATGCAAAATAAAGAGTATTCTCCCTGCTGTAATCCACTGCAAGACGCCAGCCTGTACCACGGCCGTTGGCATTTCCATGCACAAACATCGGCATCGAATAGTGTCTGAAGCTCTCTCCATAATCCTCTGACACCGCAAAAATCCCCTTTGAATCAGGAGCGCTGATACCACATGCCATATACAGACTTCCCGGTCTTCTGTTATCTGTTACGATTGCAAAAGGAAATGTCTCACTCAAATCATCCATGGTAACATGGTCCGCAAGACTTTTCCACATCCTGTTCTCTCTTTCAAAACGATATGCACCACCGATATCTGTTCTGATATATAAGGCATCTGCACTATCACTATACAAAAATCCAGTTACATAGCCGCCTCCCGGAATCGGAAGATTACGGTATTCATAATCAACTCTCTTCATAGTCCCCCCTATAATTTGATTCTATGTTACATCATAAATGAATCCCCTTTTTAGGAAAACCGTACTTTTTCTTGATATTTCCTTAGAATATTAGACTAAAACGCCTCTAATCTTTCATAAAACTGCTCATAGAAATCGCCATCCAAATCGTAAGGCATTACAAAAAAAGTATTCAGTATCCGCATACTGGTGTCCTTAATCTCTGCTTCATCCAAAGAAGTCTTTAACTTCTCATGGATATCCTTCAGGAAATAATGCCAGTCCCTGATAAACTGCTGATTCCTCTTTAAGTCAGGAGTATCTATCCATTTGCTGACCTTTACCTTGGATTTATTCGGCATCGGACATTCATGCACTTGCAATATGTACTCAAAATCCCTGTCTTCATAGATTCTTCCAAGAGGAAAGATACGGCATATACCGGGACGTGCCGAATGAATACTGCAACGACCCGCTGCATTTAAGAATACACAAGTTTCTTTATCCCCTGCCATTTTCAAATTGGGCAGAATAACACCGTCGACAACATTTAATTCAAGACACTCTGCAAGCAGCTCTCCAAAGCCCTTATGCAGATGCCTACTTAACCGAAAGCAGTCCAAGGGGTCTAACACTATCGAGCTTCCCATGCCTTGACAACAATCGCTACATCCCCTGCAGTCATTACAATCTGCCTTTACCATATCAGAAAGCCCGTAGCGCTTTCCATCCGTCATTTCCTCTAAATTACATTCTCTTAACATACTTTTTCTTCCATATCACACTTTATATTCTTCTGATTCTAATGATTAATCAATCTTAAGAATCAGCTCCAAAATTCTCTTTGCACAGCGTTCCACATCCTGACGGGTAATCACGCCCTGCTCCAACGCTTTCAAAAGCTGCTGCGGGAAGCCTATCGCCATCTTCACATCATTGCCCGCCAACACTTCCTTGTAATGCTCGCCATTGGTCCACCAGTCACTGGTTACCATACCCTGATAGCCCCACTCATCACGCAGGATATCCTCCAAAAGCTCTCTGCACTCAGAGGTTCTGTGACCATTTACAATATTATAAGCCGTCATAATCGCCCAAGGCTGTGCTTCCTTTACTATAATCTCAAATGCCTTCAGATAAATCTCACGAATAGCTCTCTCCGATGCTCTAGAATCACTTTCCTTACGATTTACCTCTTTATTATTCAGTGCAAAATGCTTCACTGTTGCCGCAATATGCTGACTCTGGATACCACGCACCATAGCCGCAGCAAGTTTACCTGCTACCAGCGGGTCCTCTGAATAGTACTCAAAGTTACGTCCGCACAGCGGGCTTCTATGTATATTAATGGCAGGGGTCAGCCACATGCTGATATTGTTCTCCTTAACCTCTGCAGCTCCTGCTGCACCAACACACTCCACAAGCTCTTCATTCCATGTACAGGCAAGCAGTGTTGCGCAAGGCCATGCAGTTGTACAGACACCACACTCAGGCAGAATACGAAGGCCTGCCGGTCCATCCGCTGTCATAATATTCGGCACACCATAATCAGGTATATTACCAATACCAAATACGTTTGCCACACCGGTATTAGGCTGTCCGCCAAGCAACCACGCCAAATCCTCATCAGATAACTGTGCCATAAACTCATCAAGTGTAATCTTGCCCTCTGCCACCTCTACTAAGAAATGATTCTTCTGCTGTGGTGTATTGGTCCAGAGATGATACTTCTCTCTAAAACGTGTCTGCGGTGCAAAGCCGTCTGTTTCCGATAATGGTAAACGTTCAATCAATGAAGCATTATAGTCATTTGGCTCTGTTACCGTAAGCTCCATAAAGGTACCGTCCGGAAGCATTCTCTTAGGAAGAGAGGTTGGTGTCATTTTCTCACTCAGCTGCTCTAAAACGACATCCTCCGCCAAAGTATACGCATATTTTAGTTCCTTCGCATCACGTACATTCGTACCCGCATAGAAGTAATAAATACCTGACTCTAATACATAGGCTGACTTCCTGATTGCTCCTAAATCATCATAAAATGCCATGCGTGACAAATCCCACTTTAAGATGACTCTCTGGCTCTCTCCCGGCTGTAACAGCTTTGTCTTTTTAAATGCCACCAGCACTCTAAGAGGCTTATGCAATCTGAACGCCGGTGCCCACATATATACCTGCACAACCTCTTTACCCGCATAATCACCGATATTCGTAACCGTTACATGCTGATAAATGGTGCCATTTTCCTCATATCCATCTCCCCAGCTTAAATCAAACTGTGTATAAGATAGACCATAACCAAATGGATATACTACCTTTTCCTTCGCTCCCGGGATAGTCTCAAAATAGCGATATCCAACATAAATATCTTCGATATAATTCACATAGGCTTCTGATTCATGGAAGGTTGCTGTAGAAGGATAGTCCGCAAGCCTTGCTGCAAAGGTATCTGTCAGCTTACCACTAGGATTGCCCATACCAAGCAATAACTCAGCCGCTGCAAGACCTCCTTCAATACCACCCTGCCATGCCAGAAGGACAGATTGTATCTTATTGTCCTTTACAAACCATGAGGTATCCACCATTCCACCTACATTCAGCACAATAATCACCTTGGCAAAGCTCTCCTTTACCTTCTGTACCAATGCGTCTTCCTCCTTGGTCAGGCAAAAATCCTCATCACTTCTGTCCCATCCTTCACCTGAGAATCGGCAGATTGACACAATGGCAGTATCTGTATATGCCTTCGCCAAAGTCCAAAGCTCTTGTGGTACCTCAGGCTCCACTGTAAGCCCCGGCTCCTTACCGTCCTTATACTGCTGCTTCACATTCTCCTTGTAGAAGTCTGCCAGTTCTTCTAAAACGCTGACATACTCAGGATAGAGCTTTAAGCCCTCATATAAATTTCTGGTATAAGACACGGTAACATCACCGCTTCCGCCACCGCCTTTTACATAGTCTATTGTAGCTTTTCCAAATAATGCCACCTTACTTCCCTTCAAAAGAGGAAGTGCTTTATTCTCATTTTTTAAAAGAACCATACCTTCCTTTGCCGCTTCCTTCGACAAAGTAATATGCTCCTTACATGCTGTTATCTTCGTGCCATCCTTTCCTAACGGAAGATTGGGCTGAAATCTGCTTCTACTCCATCTTACTGCCTTCTGCATATATCCTACCTTTCTGCCCGGTATATCCGGGACCCGTACTTCTTATTCTATAATGACTCAGGGTAACCCGCCTGTGCCTCTTCAAAATTCAAATATCCGTAATACTCAATCGTATTTGCCATAATCTTCTGCGCCAAATTCTCTCCTGCGGTTGCACAGTTCACCACATATCTTCCATACAATGCCAAAAGTTTATCGGAATAAGTTCCAAGCTCCCCTCTCAGATAAGTCTCATACGAGGTGTCATACGGCATATCCTCGCTGGTATGAATATATCTTGCATTATCCGCAAGCTTTGGATATTTGGCAGCAAATGCCTCCATCCACTTCACCTGCAGCTGCACAATCTCTTCTATAATCGCTCGTTTTTCTTGAGGTATGACCGGTAATTTATCCGCAAATTCTGCATATTTCTCCGGTGCTGTAGACTCCATCATTCGTGCATACTTCTCTTCAATCAGATTTCTGCCGATTGCCAGGTTCGCTTTGAATTCATACAAATACTGTAAGAGCATCTCCTCCGTCCATGTCTTATACTGGCTCATGCGCATAATCTTAAAGGTCTTCCAGTTGTTCTGACAGCTTGCTCTGCCCCCCTCATTCTGCACCTTATCAAAGGCTTCAAACTCTGCCTTTGCAATCTCAAGTGCCAAGGCATCTATGATATCTGCTCTGTCATTCGGTGCAAGCATCGGCTGTAAATCTCCTGTCTGCATCAGGGCATCGCTTCTAAAAATCATCTCCTGTGTATTCGCATCTAAATAAACATTAGCCGCCTCAACGATATTATTGTTAGTTAACTGCTCTGCAAAAATCTGCGCCAATGCTTCCACTACCGTCATCAGATAATCTGATGTATCCGGTAAAACTGCAATTCCCGCCAACTGTTCAACCAACTCGCAGACCTGCTGTTGCTCAAGCCCCTTATAAAGCCATTTATCATGAGGCGCATATTGATGACTTAACAAATATTGAAGCTTCATCGCATGCTTCATGCACTCAGCCTTGGCAATCTCCGCCGCTACATACTGTCCACGCTTCATCATCCTTGGCATGTTGTACTGTCCGTTCTGTGAGAACAGTGCCGCTGACTGTGCCAATCTGCGATACCACACCGCCTTCGGATAATAGGCCTTCAGCTTATTACGGTAATGTGTAAAAATACCCTCACTATCTGTAAATACCTCTCCGTTTGTTGCCGCCGCCAAAGCATATTCTTCCACGTCAAGCCACGCCTGAATATTCGGATTGTTCAACAAATCCACGCCCAAAAGATTCTGATAAAACTCCTCTATCACCATAACACCAGCTCGGTCACGCCCGTGAAAGGTCTCTATTCTGTCAATGCCCTGATAGCTTGCGGGAAGCTTTTCATATTCCGCCTGTAGTTCTTCACCTATCTCTTCATAGGTCTTTGCAGTTACCCACATCACAAATCTTGGTCCATAGTCATGGTCCCTTGAATACTCATCATCAAAACCAAAGCAGTCTGAGCCTTTTCCTACCAGACCAACTGCAATTTTATCCTGATAGGCCGGGAATTTTGATTCAATCATAGGCTTACCGTATGTCTCATAATAGCTACGGCAGAGTGTAAGTCCACTCTGCTTTTCTATATTCTCCCCTTCGCTATCACCATTTTGCTCTTGCATTCCCGACATGATATCCGCTACATCTTTTCCCCTTACCAGCTCCTGAATATACTCAATATTCTCTGTCAATCGCTGATACTGGGTATTCTCTGTCCCAAGATACTTCTCTACACAGACACGGCTCTTTTCAAACAGTTCTATCGCCTGCTCATACTCTTTCTTCTTATAATATAATCCGCCCAGTGCCGCCAGTGCCGCACTATAATGCGCATCATCCACATGGATTTCCTCAAAAAGTGAAACCGCTTTGTTCGCATACTCAATGGCTGTATCATCCTCATCCAAAGCAATACAGGTATTCGCAAGGTTTGCATAGGTCACTGCTACCTCAAATGCCATATCATCTTTCTTCTCCACAATATCTAAAGCCTTTAGCAACTGCTCCTTTGCCTTATCAAACTCTTTCTTCTCCTGATAAAGAAGGCTGAGATTATTGTATAGACTGGCAAAATAAATATCATCTGCCTCCAACTTTGCACTATAAATCGGAAATACCCTCTGATAATACAAATACGACTCCTCTAAGAGACCCGCTGCCCTATACGCATTTGCCACATTTAGTAATGTAGTTGCAAACGGCACGGTATCCTCATAACCCAATCCCTCCAACAGCTCTATCGCATCATGGCAATAGCTGATTGACTTCTCATACTGCCCTGTTTCGCGATAAAAGCCTATCATCTCATTATACAACACAGGAAGCACGTCAAACTCTCCCTGTTCTCCTGCTTCCTTACATTTTCTTTCCAAAAATGCCTCTATCTCCTGTGTATTACCTGATAAAAACATTTGATTCAATTCTTCCATAATCTGTCTAATATCCATAGCTGTCCCCTTCTTATATATCTTGTTTTGCGCAGCTTCCTCCACTCTGACATAGCTACACAATTTTGCTTCTCCATCCCTTTCAGTATATACAAAAAGTTTTGGTTTTCATAGTGGTTTTTCGACTTATTGTGGTTCTGGTTTATCCCACACTGTATTTGGTATCTCTACTTTTCGAATCTTTGTCATCTTCACATCAAGCCGCCTTGTCATCTTATCTACATAATTTTCATACTTTGTTAATCCCACATAATTATTCTCACCGTAATCACCATAACCAAATTTTACTCTATACATAGTGTACGTATATTTCATGTCATCCTCCGTCACTTCGTGATATACGATACCATCCCAATTATAATAATCTAAATCAAAAAAATCCTTTACATATTCTGCATCTATCTCCCCCACTAAATATCTTTCACACTTATTCGTATCATTCTTCTCTATGTATTGCTTCCAATACAATACCCTATCTCCACGAAGCAAATCTCTTACAACCAATTCATTGTTCATATACATGTATCTTCTCTGCGTATATCTTATACTATATTCTTTATAAAAAGTATTCTCTCCACAGTAAATCGTGTCCTTGCTTATCAATACATCCCCAGTATCTTCATCTGGTTCCTTGTCTGTTGCATATTCATATCTTTTTTGAATGTCTTCTTCTACCATCTTATGAAACAGTTCCTCTGGTATACCTTGCTTCACATCTATCTGATTTAGGTTATCTTCCATTCCAAATCGATACATCGTAATACTCTCGCTTCTTTCATCTTCTAGCTCTACCCCAAATAAATCAACCTGCTCATATTCCCCGTCTGGAAAGAAATCAGCCGACTCATAATCATTCAATCCTATATATACCAAATCTTCATCACTCATCTGCTCTACTTCTTCTGCTGACGCAAATCGAAACACTTTTAACTCACCAAGCTTATTTACCTTTATACCAATAACCAGTAGTACACATAGGATGACACTCTCTAAAATGATTAGTCTTTTTTCCACCTACTAATCCCTCCATGCTTCTAATGCTCTTTCACCAATCATTATACCTTCTTTCGTTTACATAATCTATTAAAAGTTAGAAGCTGGCTGAATTGAGAGTTAGTTGAGTTAGTAGAGCCAAGTGATAGAATATGCTCGTTCATTCGCCGTGCTAAGGCGCTTGTTCATGGATATGAAACTTTATTTCTGATTTGTTATAAATGGCTACAGTTGGTCTTTTACATATGAAATAGGAGTGAAAGACCAACTGTTAAGGATTTGCTTAATTTATTATAGGTGTAGAAATAATATAAGCCCCTGTAACAAGCTTGAAATTCTTTTCATAACTTCAGCAGTCGAGCACAGCACTTGGCTGCACTAGCTCACCCAATCCAAAATTTAACTGGATAATAAATGACAATCTGTATATTGCTGATGCCTGCGAGGTACTGTATCCAAAAAAAATGTCGTGGTGCCTCAAATCTATATAATTTATATTCTTTTTATAAGATTTTTGGGTACAGGAACGCTTTTATCGAGCATAGGATATCGATTTTACTACTTTTCGATATCTCATGCTTAAATTATTTTGCCTATACCTCACATGTCATCGTTTGGAATGCGTGCGCCCAGGTTATCGAATAAAAGCAGAGTTGCCATGTGCACAGGTACTCTGCTCTCCTCTAGGAAGTGGATTTATGTTTGAAAGCAAAAGTATTGCGAAGAGTATTAGATTTGGTTAATGTTTTTTGAGTAAATAGGGAAGCGCCGCTTGGACGAAGGCGCTAGGCGTATTTGAGACAAGGATGTCGAATATACGCCGGTCCCGTAAATAAAGAACACTTAGATAAAAACATTTAGCAAATCTTTACTCGCAGCGTCTACTTTTGCGTCAAACATAAATCCACTGGTAAGAGTAGGGCAGAGTGCCGTCCGTCAGCTCGACAAACCCGAATTCATGTAACAAAACAGGCGTGACCTTAGCCACGCCTGTTCATATCACTCTTTAATTTTCAACCATGATGACAACATCTGTCATTTCACTTGTAAATAAACCTACGTTACCGATTTCATTAACTGTCATGGCTGCCTTGAACTCTAACTTACCTGTTAAGATATTCTTAGTATAGATATATGCCTTCTTACCCTCGAATTCCTTACCAAGATTTACATGAAGTCCAACTTCCTGTCCCAGTTTAGCAGCCTTAGAAGGCTTAACATGGAAGGTGCTGAAACCATCTGCAAATGTGTTAAGAGTTCTTAATTCAGAAGAAATATTCATTTCTACATTAGACTCTGAAAGTGTATTAGCATCAATTGTGAAACCAACACCATTTCCTAAGTGTGCCTGAAGCATCATATCTACACCGAAATACTTACCTAAGAGCTTGCTTGTTAAGTTTGCATTCTTATTAGAAAGAACTAAGTCTACGAATGAATATCCTGCCTCTTCAACTGAAGATGCTAATGGAATAATCTCCTCGATAATTTCTACAATCTCAACTACTTTCTTCGGTACTACCGGAGCCGGCTTTGCGCTTGACTGACTGCTTGACGGCTTGCTTTCAGGAGTTTTTGACTCTTCCTCTTTGGAAGATTCCTCCTCAGAAGACTCTACTTCACTTGACTCCTCATCTGTTGATGACTCTACATCGCTTGACTCCTCGTCTGTTGATGACTCTACATCGCTTGACTCCTCGTCTGTTGATGACTCTACATCGCTTGACTCCTCGTCTGTTGATGACTCTACATCACTTGACTCTTCATCTGTTGATGACTCTACTTCGCTTGACTCCTCGTCTGTTGATGACTCTACTTCGCTTGACTCCTCGTCTGTTGATGACTCTACTTCGCTTGACTCCTCGTCTGTTGATGACTCTACATCACTTGACTCTTCATCTGTTGATGACTCTACATCACTTGACTCTTCGTCTGTTGATGACTCTACTTCGCTTGACTCCTCGTCTGTTGATGACTCTACCTCGCTTGACTCCTCATCTGTTGATGATTCTACTTCGCTTGATTCTTCATCGTCTGGCTGCTCTGGAGCTACTGGTGCTGTTAAATCAACTGCATCACCTGCTGTAATCTTAAGATTTGTCAATGTGCAAATCTCTGTCCACCAGAATGATGTTGTTCCCTGACCTACACCGATTGTTAACTGGTCACATGTTCCAACAAAATCAATTAACGCTGCAAGACTTGCTTCTGTACCTCCGCCTGTTATAGTTGTAAGCTCAACACCATCTACGTACATCTTCGCACTACTATCTGTAATGATAATAGATATGTTATAATCCTTACCACACTCTGCTGTTGCTGCCCAATCTGTACCTCCTGCTGCCGGAGCATTGATATCCATCCAAGTCTCAGCCCATGGTTGGAAGCAAACATATGGATTTGTCTGTACAGAAACTCTTCCTGTATTTGCAGTATTATAGAAGCTGAAAATAGAATCCCAACCGCCCTTAGCTGCTGTATCAGCAAAGTTAATTGTATAATCAAATCTTAACTTATCACCTTCAAAGCCCTTTAATGGATTGGTCTCTGTAATAAGTGTATCACTTGCTAAAGTAACACTGTCCTTTGTATAAGTAGCAGATGTAATAACAGGTGTTTCTACCTCCGGCTCATCATCTACAGATGGAGCTTCTGGTGCTGTTAAATCAACTGCATCACCTACTGTAAGCTTCACATTCTTAAGAGTACATACCTCTGTATTCCAGAAAGATGTCTGTGCAAGCCCTACACCAAAAGTTAACTGGTCAGCAGTTGTTAAGAAGTCAATTAATGCTACGTTATTTGCTGTAGTACCGCCACCTGTTGTAGTAGTAAGCTCTGCACCATCTACATACATCTTAACCTCGGTATCTGTCATAATGATAGATACTTGATAATCCTTACCCTTTTCAGCTGTTGCTGCCCAATCTGTACTGCCATCTGTTCCGGGAGAATTAATATCCATCCAATCCTCTGTCCATGGTTGGAAGCTGATAAATGGTGCTGTCTGTACAGACAGTCTGCCTGTTGAAGCTGAATCATAGAAACTAAAGATAGAATCCCAGCCGTTCTTTGCTGCTGTATCAGCAAAGTTAATTGTGTAATCAAATCTAGCCTTATCAATATCTAATCCCTTGAACGGGTTATCAATTACAGTAATCGCATCATTAGAAGCTAATACTACTTCACTTGCTGTGTAAGTATCTGCTGTAACTACAGGTTCATCAGGAATTTCCGGCTCCTGCTCACCCTCACCCGCGATGAACTCGATATCTGTTAATGTACACATCTCTGTCCACCAGAATGCCGTTGTTCCCTGACCTACACCCCATGTTAACTGGTCACAGGTTCCGATAAATGCGATTAAATCCTCATAATCCTTTGCATCATTTGTAATTGCTAAAGCAATCTCTTCTCCATCAACAGTTGCTGTTGCTCCATCAGCTGTAATAACGATAGATACCTGATAATCCTTACCATACTCTGCAGTTGCTGCAAAGTTTGTACCACCAGCATCAGGATTGTTAATATCTAACCAGCCGTCTACCATAGAGTTAAAGCATACATATGGCGCTGTTTGGAAAGACACTCTTCCGCCTGTTGTGCTGTTATAGAAGCTAAAGATTCCATCCCAGCCACCCTTGGCTGCACC
This sequence comes from Lachnospiraceae bacterium, assembly GCA_015056925.1. GTDB lineage: Bacteria > Bacillota > Clostridia > Lachnospirales > Lachnospiraceae > COE1. The sequence goes on from SVFJ01000030.1 coordinate 12,711, forward strand.
TTCTGCAAAGTTAATAGTATAATCAAACTGTACTCTGTCAGTCTGTAATCCGTAGAAAGGATTCTCTTCTACTGTAATATCTGCATTAGTAGCTAACACCACCTCATCCTTTGTATAGGTAGCATCTGTAATCACAGGTACATCATCTGTTTCTGTCTCTGTCTCATCCTCATCTGCAACCCAGTCAGCAGGACCTGCTACCATGGTGATATCTGATACTGTACAAAGCTCTGTCCACCAATATGATGTAGTCGCCTGACCCACACCCCATGTTAACTGGTCGCACTCACCGATAAAGGCAAGTAACTCTTCATAATCTGCACCTGAACCATTAATACCAAGTGCTATCTCTTCTCCATCTACTGTAATCTTTACTCCGGTTGCATTGATTACGATAGATACTTGATACTCCTTACCCTTCTCAGCTGTTGCAGCAAAGTTATCTCCTGAAAGGTTAGGATTGTTAATATCCATCCACTTACCATTTGCATCATTATAGCAAACATATGGTGCTGTCTGGAAAGAAACTCTTCCGCCTGTTGCGCTGTTATAGAAGCTAAAGATTCCATCCCAACCATTCTTTGCCGCATCTTCTGCAAACTCAATTGTATAGTTGAAGGTATACTGCTCAGCCTGCACGCCATAGAATGGATTATTCTCTACTGTTAAATCAGAGGATGTTGTTAATACTACCTCATCCTTCTCATAGCTTCCTGTTGTGACAACAGGTGCTTTCTCTGAAACTGCATTAACAGAAAGCACGACATTACTGATTTCAATGTTTGACTCATCAAAACCTACTGCATTCCACCATGAACCATATCCAAAGTAAAGTTCGTTTGCTGTATTCTGTAACCAGTCTAATACATACTTATAATTAGTTACATTACCTGCTCCACCGTCTGTACCGATGATATCCTGTGTATAAGCCACTTCATCGTTAACAGTTACAGTAAAACCTGTACCGGTAAGCTCTACCTCTACATGAGCACTCTCACCAATATAATCTGTTACTAATGCATAAGAACCATCTGTAGTCATATTGGCATCAAAGTATCCGCCTGTAGCGTTATATCCAAGGTAAGAACCCGGTGTCATGTAAAGTCTACCGTTATTACCATTATCTCCCATGAATGAGAAGATTGTTCCAAGGAATGCCATATCACGAACAGACTTTGCATCAAAGGCAATCTTAACACCGCCTGAAATATCAACAGCTGTTACATCACTGTTAAATGGATTCACATACTGAATGCTTGCATCAAGTCCTGTACCCAAATCCTTTGCTTCATCTGCAAAGTACTTAGCAATTACTACAGACTCCTCTGCATTATCCTGTGCATATACTGTTACAGGGAAATCCTTTGTATAGTAGTAATCACCCTTAGAAACAGTTCCTGTTAATGTTACCACTGTATCTACAGCCGGCTTTGTTACTGTACCATCAGCTGCAAGTACAGATGGATTGCTTGACTCCCATGTAATCACAGCACCGCTCTGTCCTTCTGTCTCTAACTCAAAGCTCTGGTACGCTGCTATAGGTGCTGTCAACATATCATTTGCTACAGTCTGTGCTACTGCGATACTATCACCAAGCTGCTTCGTTCCCCATACGCAAAGACCTGCATTGCTTGCGAAGGTGAAGCCCATTGTCTTAACTGTAGTACCGTCAATTACTTCCTCTGTAAACTTACCATAGTAAGTTGTACCATCTAATACCAATACTGCATCAGAAGTACCCTCTACTGTAGACCATGTACCTGTCTTAGCACCGGTTACTGTTCCGTCTACATTTAAGTTAATCACTACAGGTGTCATACACTCCAAATCAGAATAATCCACCTGATACTCATGTGTAATCATCTCATAAGTTCCAACGATTTCGTCAGCTGTATAGCCTGTAGCTGAAATTGTCTCACCTGAATACTCATACGGAGATACTGTTAACCAGCCCTCGCTGTTCACATACATCTGATGTACTCTTACCTCATGAGCCACTGACCCATCATTAAACTTCGTATGATATACAACATAAGCCTTACCATCAGAATCTACAAATGCCGAGTTATGCCCCTGTGCAGTCTCACCCTTAGCCATTGTAGCCCACTGATAGTTAGCCATAATCTTCTCACCGCGATTATTTGCAGTATCAAGAGCACTAAAGTTCTGGATATACTTTGTGAAGATTGCTGAATTACCATTGCCATCCACGAAAGGTCCATCCGGATTCTCTGAACGGAACACTCTCATGTTATAGCCGCCCTCCGGAGAATAGAAACCATACGATACAAATAAGTAATAGTAATCCTCAATATGCTCGATATATGCACCCTCACCGGATACATAGTATCCACCAGCAATCTTTGTACCGAAGTACTCATCTGATGTTACAGATGCCCCCTTCTCATCAAAGTTGCTCTCATAGGTTACGGTATAATCTCTCAAACCTGTGTTCTCGTCAAGCTCTAAATTATAGATGCCTCCTGACCACGAACCGTATGTAAGCCAAAGCTTGCCTTCCTCATCATAGAATACACAAGGGTCAATGGCATGTGGCCAGTAAGTTCCCCAATGGTTACCCTCAATCTGCTGATACTTCTCAGGGAGCTCATCCTGCTCTCCAAGAACAATTCCTAAATCTGTATTCTTAAAGCTCTTTGTCGAATCTGCTGTGTTAAATCCTGAGAACACAACCGGTCCCTGATATACATAAGGTCCCTCAATGCTGTCTGCTGTTAAAAGCACGATTGCTGAATTCCATGTAGGGCCATTCAAGCTCATGTACATACACCACTTGTCCATGGTGTCATTATAGATAACGTCCGGCGCCCACTGATTACCCTGAATATTATGTGGTGTAATCCACTCTGCTATATTGTAATCTGTTCCGAAATCCACCTCCGTCTCAACGCCATTGATTACAGTCTTTACAGTACCTGTATATGCGTTGTTAAGGTATGCCTCTGTGTAAGGTACTACACTTACTACACCATCTGTCTCATTACCAAATAAAGTACTAGATGTATCCTCGCCTGTTACACTGGTCCAATTCTGTAAATCAGTTGTCTTTGACACACCCATATGTGAACCAAATACATAGTATGAATCCCCATCCTTTACAATCGAAGGGTCATGCACACTTGTACGAGTCACAGAAGTCATGCCTGAAAGCTCAGCCACATCTGCATCTGTCAATTGAATCGTTGCTCCCTGCGTTCCTGTAGCCTCAGCAACAAGAAGATTAGTGCTTAATCCGCTCATTACCATGCTGGCCGCAAGTGTAACCGCCAGAAATTTCTTTGCGTTACGTCTCATGCTTATTTTCCTCCCACTTAACATGCATTGACATAATACACACCTCGCATACTATCCGCCATGCATTTTATACAAAAATCCTAGCACATGCTCTCTTTCTTGTCATCACTTTTTTACATTTTCGTAAAATAGTTCAATTTCATTTAAACATTTTTGTTACATTTAACGTAAAAACAGCTTTATCATTGTCTGTATTGCCTTTTTCGCCCGCCGCTTTATTTTAGTTTTTACTAAACCTATTATTCCTATTATTGCAACTTCTTGTACAAAACTGTGCCAAAACTTGTACATCCTCGCGGAGCAGCTTTTTTATTTGATAGGAATTTCCTATCAAGCCAAAAAAAGAACCTACCGCTTCCGATAAGTTCTTTCCTCACTCTATGCTTCATTTCTTCTTGCATCAATATACTGCTTCAATACCTGCACAGTGCCCTCTATACCAAGCTTGCTACTGTTCACAGAGATATGATAACCTCTTGAATCGCCCCACTTCACAGGACAGTGGCTGTTGTGATACTTCTTACGCTTCTTATCCTTAATCTCCAGCAAATCTGCCGCTTCCTTGAGATTCAAATGATAAATCTGCTCAATTCTCTCCAGCTTTACTCCTAAATCACCAAGTACAAATACCGATACCAAGCCTTCATACTCACGCAGTATGTAATTCGAACAACGTCCGACTACCACAAAGGACTCGCCTTCCTCCGCCTTTTTCTTAAGAAAGTCAAACTGAATCTGTGCTACGTTATGCTCCGGTGAACTGTTCATTCCACGAACCGTTCTGTACATCAAAGGATTCCTACGTGATTCATCATACTCCTTTAAATGCCTTACATCCAAACCGCGCTCTTTGGCATACTCATCCAACAGATTATGGTCATAAATCGGCAAGCCATAAATCTCTGCAAGCCTCTGTGCAATCTCATGACCGCCACTTCCATACTCACGTCCTACTGAAATAATCAACTGTTTCTCCATGCTGTCGCCCCCTATAAGTATCTCATAAAAATAATTACCATGGAAATTGCCATAACAATAACGGTAGCAGGCACCATCGCCTTACAATATCTTCCCCACTTAATAATATGTCCTTCCTTAGCTGCTGTGGCAATACCTACAACATTAGCAGAAGCACCAATAGGAGTTGCACTGCCACCTATATCCGTTCCCATCGCAAGTGACCATGATAAGACATCAAGACTCACTCCCTGGGTGGCTGCAAGATTGCTGATAACAGGAATCATAGTAGCCGCAAAAGGAATATTATCAACAAATGCACTGGCAATCGCAGACACCCATACAATAATGGTAATCATAACATATAAATTACCACCGCTTATCTCACCGATAAGCTGTGCCATCTGCGTCAAAATGCCTGTCTGTTCCAAACCACCTACTACAACAAACAAGCCGACAAAGAATAACAACGTCTTATAGTCAACCTTCTTAATCAGTTCTAAAGCATCCTTACCTGCCGCAATCAACGTTACAATCGCAATAAATGTACCAATAAATGCCACTGTCAAGCCTGTACTTGCATGTGTCACCAGCATTACTATGGCACAAAGGAAAATGATTGTGCTGACAACAAATCCCCGCTTGCTCTTAATTGCCTCACTTGGACTTGGAAGTGTTGTTACATCAATCTTCACATTTGCATTTGCAGTCAATTCCTTCTTAAATATCAAATAGAAATAGACTACTACAAAAATCAGTGCAACGCCTGCCATAACACCAGTGTTTGTAATAAAATCTGCAAATGAATAACTAAGCGATGTACCGATAATAATGTTTGGCGGGTCACCGCACATCGTAGCGGAGCCTCCAAGATTTGCGCAGAACACCTCTGCCAGAATCATCGGAACAGGATTAAACTTTAACAGCTGTGAAAGCTCAATCGTAACTGCCGCCAGGAATAAAATAACCGTAATACTATCAATAAACATAGCAAGAAATGCTGACAATACCATAAATGTGAGGAATATCGGAATCACCTTGTACTTAACCAGCTTCGCAATCTGCATACACAGCCAACGGAAAAAGCCCACATGAGCCATACCTTCTACCATAATCATCATACCGGCAATGAATACGATTGTCTCCCAGTTGATACCACTATGACTGCTTGATGCCTCACCTGTGGTAATCCAAAACTCCGGTGTAAAAATACTGTGTACATTAATGGTTTCGACAATGGCATCCATACTGTGCATTCCCAAACCAAATACCAACAATAAAGTTAATAAACCACTTACAAGCGTAACTATATGTCTTTCCCATATCTCTGTTACAATCAGAACAAACATGGCAAGGAATATAACTACCGCCAAAACCTGTGCTAACATTTCTGTTACCTCTCTTCTTTATATATTGTATGTTAAAAAGTTCTCAAACGACTTTATTCTACTCTTCTTTTTTAAAAAGTAAAGAACGAAAAGATATTTTTTACTTAATCATACAAATATTTACCGAAGCAACAAAAATTTTATAAATTATGCCCAATACGAAAATACTTAGCCTTGGAACGGCTCTGTAAAATATCCATAATATGACACCGGCTCACCTACTGCCTTTAAGTGATTGGTATCTCCCATCACCTGACACCTAAAATATGCATTCCCCTTCACTACTTCCTCCGTACTCAACACCGTTACAGACGAAGGTGCCAGAAAATAACCATGCCACAACTGCATCGGTGAAATCCCAAGCAAGTGACTAAGCATAACGCAAGTAACGCCTAAATGACAGAAAATCACAATCGTATCATCGGTATGCTTCTCCACCTTATAATATCTTTCGTATCTGTGATATCCATAATTGGCAAGCAAATCATCCAATCCTGCACAAACACGCTTATATTCCTCTGCCACATTGCCTGTCTGCATAATATCAGGCTCCGTCCATGTATCTATATCATAAAATCTCTTATCTGCTGTCCAAAAGGCCGGCTCAAAATCCCAAGGAATACGCTCTTTCCCGGTCTGCGGGTCAAGCACCGGAACATAAAACTCCTTTAACCAGTCATACTCTGTTGCTGTTCTTCCCATACGCTCCAGCGAAAAGGACGCCGTATCCTTTGCTCGCCCAAGCGGTGACACATAAAAATCCGTCACATCCCACTTGGTAACTCTCTCTGCAAGTGCCTTGGCTTCTCTCCACCCCTTCTCCGTCAGGGAGTCGATACTATAATCCGGCTCTGCGTGTCTTATAAAAATAATTCTCACGAGAAATCAACCTTCCCCTCTTTAATCAACGCAAGAAGACAGTCCACAATATCCGGGTCAAACTGTTTTCCTTTATTTGTCTCTAATTCATAGATAATATCTTCCTTTGACAGCTTTCCGCGATAACAGCGTACACTGTTCATCGCATCAAAGGAATCTGCTACACAGATAATACGGGCAATAATCGGAATCTCCTCTCCCTTAAGCCCCATCGGATAACCTGTACCATCATAACGCTCATGATGATATAAAGCCCCCTCCTGAATCTCTTCAATAGAGTTGAAATTCTTCAATATCTCGCCACCTAAGGTTGTGTGCGTCTTGATTGCCGCATACTCTTCCTCTGTCAGCTTCCCCGGTTTGAGCAGTACACTCTCCGGAATACCAATCTTACCACAGTCATGCATCAGCGCAATATAATATATCTTCCTGCACTCTGCTCTTGCAAATCCCATCTTATCCGCAATCTTCTCAGCATACTCAGCCACGCGCATGGAATGACCGTTGGTATTGGAATCCTTTGCATCAATAAAGCCCATAAAGGTACTCATTGACTGCTCAATAATCTTTTCATCACGTTTTTCCTTTTCTTCCAGCTTCCATACACGAATATCCGTGATTACAATTGCCATAAAGGATACCAGCCATACGATTAAAATCACCCAGAAAATATAATAAATCGGCATGGAATATAAATCGCGGATTAATTCATAACGAATCGTAGCCTCATCAAAAACATAGGTATCCTTAGTCAACTCACCCTTATAATAGATGATAATGCCCATCGTTCTGCTTTCATACTCTTGCGTTATAGTATCCGATGGATAAAGCGTTGTCTCCTTCTCTTCCTCTCCTGGATAATATATGATACTATCTCCACTATAAAGAGGAAGCATAAAATCAGAACCATCAACTCTATAATTCAACTCCAGTTTATCCATATCCACATGCTTCATATCTAGCTCCTGCACCTTAACACCTTCATTTGTGTTCTGTGTAAGCTCAATATTTCCACACCATGCATCATTAATAAATATGTGCTGTGAAATAGGTATCTCTAATGTCCAGTCTGTCAAGGTATAGCCTGTATAATTGGTTAATGTAATCTCATATACCTCACCAATATAAGTAACGGTACGCCTCATACCATCCTCATCCACGATACTCATGGTCTTCTTCCATCTATCCGAATCACCACCGCGAGGATAAATATCTACTTCACAATCCATATGGTAATCTGACACTTCAGGACTCAAATCCGTAAATGTAATCGTCTCTGTATTCTCAATATAACCGCCTATATATGCAAATGCTGTACAAAAGCCCACTAAAACCACTAATAGCACTGCAAAACTAATCATAATATGTACTAAAAATTTTTTCTTCATCGATATCATATCCTTTTATCAATTTTATCGCTAATTGTACATCTTAAAATGTTACACTTATCTTATCACATCACAAATTGTTCTTCAAGGTAGAAGCCCATCCCAAGCTTCAAGTTGTAAAAAAGCCCACACATAATTGCGTGGGCTTTCCAATCAATATTATAATAAATGCTTACGAAGCTCCTCTGGGCTCTGTGCAGAAAGATAAGCAGGTGCAATATCAAATACTGTCTTACATCCGCTCTGTCCTTCGCAGCTTAATCTGTATGCAGCTCTTGCATACGCTACAATAACAGATGAAGTAAACTCCGGATTAGAATCTAACTTTAAGCTGTACTCAATAATATGAGTATTCTCTTCATTCCAGCCTGTCTTACCGCTTCTGATAACAAAACCTCCATGCGGAATACCACTGTGGTTCGCCTTCAGCTCTTCCATCGTAATAAAATGTACTGTTGTATCATAATCGGCAAAATAATTCGGCATATTCTTAATCTCAGCCTCAATACGTGCTGTATCTGCGCCATCCTCAGCAACAACAAAGCACTCTCTGATATGCTTCTGTCTTGTAGTAAGCTCAGGATTCTTACCGCTTCTGACAGCCTCCAATGCGCCCTCTACAGGAATGGTATACTGCTTACCGTCTAAAACGCCCTCAACTCTTCTGATTGCGTCTGAATGTCCCTGACTTACACCCTTCCCCCAGAAGGTATAATCACTTCCGTTTGGAAGGATTGCATTCGCATATAATCTGTTCAAAGAGAACATCCCCGGGTCCCAGCCTACTGAAATCACACCAACCTTACCGCTCTCCTTTGCTGCTGCATCTACTGCATCAAAATGCTCAGGAATTCTGGCATGTGTATCAAAGCTGTCTACTACATTAAAATACTTCGCATACATCTTTGTCTGTTCTGGTAAATCTGTAGCACTTCCACCACAAAGAATCATAACATCAATCTTGTCCTGCATCTTCACTGCATCATCAACATGATAAACAGGTACACCTTCTGTTAAAATTGTTACTGTCTCCGGATTACGTCTGGTAAATACCGCTACCAGCTCCATATCCTTATTCTGCTTAAGGGCACACTCAATTCCTCTTCCAAGGTTTCCATAGCCCATGATACCAATTCTAATCGCCATTCTATTGCCTCCCTGTGCATAACTTGCATAAAAATACATTAAATATTATAACACACTCATTTCAATTCACAAGAAAAAATTGCACACATACCAAACAAATTAAACTCCAAATTTTACAAGTTTTCTAAGCACTTTTTATAATTTAAAAAGACTGCCACACCAATTACTTAGTGTGACAGCCCATCCTTACTTCCTCGTATATTCATCCAGCTTATGTGATATATCAATAACCTCTGTCAGAAGCTGCTTCGTATTCTCCGCATTTTCCAAGTTCTTAACACTCATTTCCGTCGCCTGGGTTGCTGCTGCCGTAACCTCCTCTGTTGTTGCAGATAAGTGAAGAATATTCTCAACAATCTTATTGTTAGCTGCAGATAAGCTATTCAACATTTCATCTACATTGGCAATATCAGAAATCAGTTGATTTACATTCGTATTCACCGCACTAAAGCTTTCTGATGCCTTCGCAATCAGCTCCTCCTGCGAACCGGCAGCATCAATAGACTTTGTTACTGCACCTGCTGCACTACCTGCATTCTCAGATAATTCACCCAGAATCTGTGCAATGTTTTCAGTCTCCTGTTTCGTCTTCTCTGCAAGATTTCTGATTTCATCTGCTACTACTGCAAAGCCCTTACCTGCCTCTCCGGCTCTTGCCGCCTCAATCGAAGCATTTAATGCCAAAAGGTTCGTCTGATTTGAAATAGAAAGAATCGTTCCAATAATAGATTTCACCGCTTCAGTACGCTCTCCCAACTCCTTCATAGAAGCTGCTACTTCTTCGTTTGTACTTGCAATCATCTGTGACTGCTGCTGAAGCTGATTCATAACCTCTAGACTCTTGTTATTTAAATCCTCTGCCTCCTTAGCTACCTGTACCATCTGAGCCGCTTTATCCAAAGTATGATTCAAAGAATCCTGAATATCCTGTGTCATTTCCGTCTGCATCTGAATACTCTCTGCTGTACTCTGTGTACTATCAGAAATATTCTGCATCGCACCATGTGCCACTTCTGTAGAAGCATTTAAATCTCCTACAATATTCATGGCACCCTCAACGCCCTCTCTGACAGATTCGGCTACATGAATTACCTGCTCCATCGTCTCTTTCTGCTGTTCCTGTTCATTTATTAGACTATGTCTTGTATCATGGTTAAACTTACGCAATACCAAGGTTGTATATGCCTGAATACACATAGTAATTACAACAGCAAGCGTCGCACCGATATGCTCTTCTGCAAGCAAATCCGTATAACGGTGCTCTACACCAAGCTGAATCACATTAATCACGATATTTATAACCGACAGCATTGCTGTATTGAATAACACATATTTCATATCGAAATAAAGAATACAACCCACAAATGGTGCCGCTGCCAAAAATCTGAAATAATAGCCGTCAAATGCCAAACCGGTCATCACAGCAAGAATTCCACACGCCACAGCCGCTACATACTTCACTGCTCCATTCATAGGATTCTTCTTGCGCAGAATTATCATTACTGCTACCGCACTAATTGCAATTAGTGTTATCAGCAGCCCATATCCAGAACTTTGACCACCTTTCGACACCATATGCCATACCAATGCAACAACCACCATTGCAAACAACGAATATCCCACAAGCATAAAACGGTTTGCTCTTATAAGCTGACCTTCTTTGGTAGCATATTTATACTTATTTTCCATGTATGACTTCATCCTTTCTCTCTTCGTTTTCTCTGCAAATATATGAATGAATATCTATCTGTTTTTTATTATTCGCACAGAGACTATACTCACTTTGAATTATACAACAATTCAATATTCTTTACAATGTTTTCTGACTCTTTTATTTTTCTGTTTTTTTTGCAAGCTAAAATCTATTCCCCTAAGTTCACTATCGAATTCTCAAAACAGATATGCTACAATAGAAAAGGCTTTATCTTAAGGATACCGATATACTCCGTTATCTTACATCAGATAATAGCAATACTAACCGCCGCAAACGGCAGAAGGTGAGGAACTATGGAACCAAACGAACAGCAACACAAGCGACGTGTACGCTACAAAGGAACACACCCAAGAAGCTATCACGAAAAATATAAAGAACATCAACCCGAGAAATATAAAGATACGATAGAAAAAGTAATCAGCAAGGGTGGAACTCCCGCAGGTATGCATATTTCTATTATGGTGCAGGAGATATTAGACTTTCTGCAGATTAAGCCGGGACAAAAGGGCTTTGATGCCACTCTCGGCTATGGAGGTCACACACTTGCCATGATGAAGTGTATGAATCATGAAGGTCATATGTATGCCTCCGATGTAGACCCGATAGAATCAGTAAAGACCAAGGAGCGTCTAAAGGCTCAGGGATTTGACGAAGACTTTCTGACTATCAAATTAATGAACTTCTGTGAAATTGATAAGCTGGTTGAGGAAGTGGGGCCTTTCGACTTTATTCTGGCAGACCTTGGCGTATCCTCTATGCAGATAGACAATCCGGAGCGTGGATTCTCCTATAAAACAGAGGGTCCGCTCGACCTTAGACTCAATCCGCAAAAGGGAATCTCTGCTGCGGAGCGCCTTGCAAAGGTAGACTACGACGAATTAGTCGGTATGCTTTTAGAAAACTCTGACGAACCGTATGCAGAGGAAATTGCATCCGCCATTATGAAGGAGCGTAAGAAAGGAAACAAAATCGATACCACAGGTAAACTCCATGCCATTATCGAGCAGGCGCTTACCTTCCTGCCAAAGTCCGACCAAAAAGAAGCTGTGAAGAAATCCAGTGCCCGCGTATTTCAGGCACTTCGCATTGATGTGAACAATGAATTTGAGGTACTTTATACCTTTATGGAGAAGTTGCCTCATGCTCTTGCCCCTAACGGGCGCGCCGCTATTCTTACCTTCCACTCAGGCGAAGACAAGCTGGTAAAAAAAGCAATGAAGCAGCACTTGAAAGAAGGACTTTACAGCGATATTTCAAAGGATGTCATTCGTCCGTCCGCAGAAGAATGTATACGCAACAGTCGTGCCCGCTCAACCAAGATGCGTTGGGCTGTCAAATCATCCTAAACAGCTTTAACCATATTAGAAAACATCGCGTGATACAAGTGTGGTCCGGCTTTGCGGGACACACTGCATAGAAAAGGCACCTCATATACAAGGTGCCTTTCCTATGCCATTCACAAAAGGTTATGTTGTCATCAACTGACTATGCAGTCCCAAACTGACTATGCAGTCAGTTGCGCTTTTGCCGCGCTGCCTGTCAACATTCCGATATACTCTGTAAGTTTCTCTGCCGCAGCCTTTCCATGCTCGGCAATTCTTTCAACCAGCGCATTATCCAAAACAACGCCGTCTGTATATAAATGAATTCTTTCTATCTCTTCCTTCGTCTCTACGTTACCGCAGAATAAAACAGGAATCTCTGTATACTTACGAATCTCCTGCATCATATCCTCCACCCTTCTCTTATCCTGATGGAAGGTCTTTGCTGATGCATTCAATCGGATATACCCCGTTGCATCCTTAACCAGCTTCTCGATTCTGTTCATACTGCTTAATGCCACCATGGTAATCAGCTCGATATCATTGTCCTTTGCCAATACTCGCAATTCGGCACTCTCCTCATAAGGAATATCCGGAACGATAATTCCATCCACACCTACCGCCTTACACTTCTGGCAAAATGCCTCAAATCCGTAATTATACATAGGATTGGCATAGGTCATCAGCACAAACGGAACCTGTGTTATTTCTCTCAATTCCTCTATCATGTCGAAAATCTTAGGAAGTGTACAGCCATTTGCAAGGGCTCTGACATTTGCACTCTGTACAACAGGCCCCTCTGCTACCGGGTCAGAAAACGGAACTCCAATCTCTACTACCTCTACACCTGCCCTGACAAGTGCCATAATATTCTCCTTAGCAGTCTCAATGCTTGGGTCTCCGGCTGTTACAAAGCCTGTAATCATATTCTTCTTTTCTAAAATATTATTTAACTTACTCATGTAAATCCACCCCTCTATATCTGGCAATTGCCGCTACGTCCTTATCTCCTCTTCCGGACAAACAACAAATAATAATCTGGTCTTTTCTCATGGTAGGTGCAAGCTTCATCACATGTGCCACCGCATGAGAGCTTTCGATTGCTGCAATAATTCCTTCTGTCTTTGCTATATATTCGAATGCTGCAACCGCCTCATCATCAGTAACCGGTACATACTCTGCTCTACCTGTGTCATGAAGGTTTGCATGCTCAGGTCCAATTCCCGGATAATCCAATCCTGCTGATATCGAATACACTGGTGCAATCTGTCCATACTCATCCTGACAGAAATAGGACTTCATTCCGTGGAAGATGCCTTCCCTTCCTACTGCTATGGTTGCTGCCGTCTCCTCTGTATGGATACCCTTACCTGCTGCCTCACAGCCAATCAGACGAACCCCTTCATCCTTGATAAACTCATAAAACATTCCCATCGCATTGCTGCCGCCTCCAACACATGCCATTACCACATCCGGAAGCTTACCCTCTGCCTCAAGAATCTGTGCTCTTGCTTCCCTGCTGATAACACTCTGAAAATCTCTTACAATCATTGGGAACGGGTGTGGTCCCATTACTGAACCTAATACATATAAGGTATCGTCCATTCTTGTCGTCCACTCACGCATACATTCATTTACGGCATCCTTTAAGGTTCTTGTTCCGCTCTTTACTGCATGCACCTTTGCTCCAAGAAGCTCCATTCTGTATACATTTAACGCCTGACGGATAGTATCCTCTTCACCCATGAAGATTTCGCATTCAAGTCCAAGAAGTGCTGCCGCTGTTGCTGTTGCCACACCATGCTGTCCTGCGCCTGTCTCTGCAATAATTCTAGTCTTACCCATCTTCTTAGCAAGAAGTGCCTGACCGAGTACATTATTAATCTTGTGTGAACCTGTATGATTCAAATCTTCTCTCTTAAAGTAAATCTTTGCGCCACCCAAATCCTCTGTCATCTTCTTTGCATAATATAAAAGCGACGGACGGTTTGCATATTCAGCCAGAAGCCTGTTCAGCTCCTTATTAAACTCCTCATCCTTCTTATAGTACTCATAACTCTTCTTCAGGTTCTCTATCTCTGCCATCAGCACCTCCGGGATATAACATCCGCCATGCTTTCCATATCTTCCTTCGCTCATTTTTCGTCCTCCTCGATACCTTCAAATTCTTCTGTGAACTATTCAATAGAATTTCGCTTGCGAAATTCCTGCGCCGCAAAAGCGTCGCATTTATGCGACATCTTCCTTGCTTTTGCGTGTGCATACACGCGGACTTTTTGTTTTCAAAGAAAACAAAAAGTCCTTGACTAAACTTCCAGTTTAGTCAAGGACGATACAATACAATTATACCGCGGTGCCACCTTGATTCGTGTTACCACACTCTCACAGAATACCAACATATTCCTGACAACTTACGTATGTCCTCACGTCATAGAATACTAAGCAGAAGCTTTTCACTATGCCCTCAGTGGTCCATTTAATGAACTGCATCTCTATAGGGCTCTCAGCATCCCCCACTCTCTGTAAGCGCATCTTTCATTTTTATCTCCACGTCATCGGTTTACACTATTAAAGTTTTCTTTGATTTATTTGCATTATATGCCTGCTGATTCAGAATGTCAATCATTTTTCTGAATAAATATACACGAATTATTCTGTTACATTTGCCGACTCGGTTTCAGTCATACTCTCAACGACAGTCTCCTTTGTCTCTTCTTCCTCTGCCACAAGCTCCTCTACAGCTGTATGAAATGCATTCACAGTTGTCGAATCGGCTGTATATACGGTACTCATATCATCTTCCAGACATACATAGTAGGTAGATGTCATATCATTATAATCACCAAACATCAATGTATATGTTGTCGTTCCATCCGATATCAGTACAGTCTTCGTCGCATCTGTTAATCCATACTGACCACTATCCTCTACATTTTCAATCTGATTCTTGGAGGTAAGAGAAGCCACCTTATCAATCAAAGCCTCTACCGCAGCCTCATCTATATCCATCGACTTATCTTCTTCATTCTGCCATTCTTCACCTGACTTTGTCAGCTTTACATGCACGCCATCAAAAGAATAAGTCAGCTTCGTTACACTTTCTGATGTCATATCCGTAATCTGATAAGTAACAGCTTCCTCTTCTTCCTTTTCAGGAATGGCCGTAATACCCACAAACGCTGCAATAGCCACCACCAGTAAAACAATCATAAACAATAATTGCTTCTTCTGCTTTTCCATAGATTATTTTTTCCTCCTCTTTAACCAAATGACAAGTCCTGTGAGTATCAAGGCAAGCGGAATCATAACAATTGCCACAAGCTCAAATACCACAATGTCCGCTGATGATGCTGTCAGATATTCCATTGTGTAGCTCTTTACAGGGATAGAAACACTAATCTCATGATTAGCTATCGTTCCCATAATATTAGAGAAAAGCTGCTGATTGGTTCCTGCTACTGCCTGACTTGCATCATCTGTAAATATCTGCGCACAAGAAAATACAAACAAGGTTCCTGTTCCGGCATCAGTCGTCTTCTCTGCCGCTACACCAATCGCAAACGGTCCGTCCACATCTCCCTCTTCCTTCTCAAAGCTTGTAGCTGCCTCAAGATTTGTCTTTACATAAGCCTCATCTGAGGTTGTAAGAAGAGTTGTATAAATGATTTCCTCTGTGTCCGCAGGCACTTCAAGTCCCTGTGCATAAGGTGCAAACACATAGGTATGGCTTCCTGTCAAACCACTTGAATAGGAAGACACTTCTATATTTGGCAACAGATAGATAGGTGTCTGGTAATAATTACCTGCCTGCATATCCACCGCATATCCCTTTATCAAAGAGATTCCAAATGCTTCCATGATGCTTTCAAAATTTGGTTGGTCATCCGGTACATATTCAGTTGTCATGAATACCTTTCCGCCTTGATTGATATAATCAATCACCTTCTGGGCATCGTCCTTTGAAAAATCCTGCTCAGGTGCATGAATCATCAGACACTCAGCATCCTTAGGAACCGCATCATACTCCATTAAACTGATGGTTTCGTACTCAATATTTTCCTTTTCCAATGCCGTGGTAAAGCCCGAATCCAGTGTATACTCGTTATGGCCTGCAACCATATATACCTTTGGCATATCTTCACTTGTACAATAAGAGATAGCACTTGTAATCTGTCCTTCTGCATCATAGCCCGTTACGTTGGTAGAATAAGGATAGGTCGTATAATCCACTTCCATTTGATACAAATCATTATAATCCACTACCTTATATCGCTTTGCACTTTCGATTACAAGACTGTGCTGACTCATGCTGTTTGCATACTGTGTGTAGAACTGTGGGTTTACCAACGGGTCCACATAGGTTACGGTAATATGCTCCGATGCATCCTCATAGCATTTCAAGGTTTGTGCAACCGTTGTATCCGCACTATCCTCTGCTGCAATCACATAGATTGTCACATCCTCCTGTAAATTGGCAAGAATTTCTTCTGTCTGCGCTGTAATACTGTAAAGCCCATCATCAGTTACATCAATATTGGTATACTTGCTTGGGAGCTTTGCTGCTGCCATATTTACAATGACTACAATCACCAATGCAATTACAATGGTTACCGAACTATATGCGCCCATAGATATATTCTTCACGGACACACTGTATCTGCGCTTCTGAATGGATTGTGCTGTCAAGAACAAAAGCACTATGATAATACTCACATAGTAAACAAGCGCAGTCACGTCCAGAACACCATTCGTCAGACCGGCAAAACGTGTCTGAAAATCAAATACGCTCAAAAACTTTGTCAAGATATTACCTGTAGAAGAAATCAAATTGCAGATTCCTGACATCATGTAGGTCAGGAATAATGCGCCAAAGGACAATACTGCTGCAATCACCTGACTCTCTGTCAGACCGGAAATAAACATACCTACTGCAAGGCATGCAAGACCATAAAGTGTAAAGGCAAGGATTGCTACATAAGACTCTGCCATCGGTACACTACCAAACTGTGATAAAAACGGCGGAATCACACACATCACTCCAACAGGAATCATAAAGATTGCCGCCATTGCAAGATATTTACCGACTACAATCTGTCCCACGGATACCGGCGCTGTCAATATCAGCTGGTCGGTCTTCTGCTTTCTTTCATCCGCGAGAATCCTCATGGTAAGCACGGGAATCGTCAACAGAAACAAAAATAAAATTGCACTCACCGTGTAGGAAATATACGGGAAACCGGATGCCATATTATATACCGCCGTATACAATCCAAAGAAAAATAATATTACTGCCATGAACAGGAAGCCCACAACAGAATTCAGATAAGACTTAAACTCTCTCTTAAATATCGCTATCATCTGTCTGTTCCTCCTTTTCTTCACCTGTCAGTTCCAAGAATACCTCCTCTAGCGACTTCTCCGATAAGGTAAGCTCCATAATCACTAAATCCTCTGCTGCCAGCTTATGAAAAAGCTCCACTCTGATATCCTCGTCATCTTCCACATACAGCTCCGCCTTTACACAGCCTTCATCCTTCGCTGTCATATAGCTAATCTCTGAAATTATCTCAATGGTATGTAATACCTTGTCTAATCTCTCCTGACTTCCTTTTACAACAAGACTTAACCTGCTTCCGCCATTCAAGAGCTTCATCAGGCCTTCCGGTGTATCACTTGCCACCAGCTTTCCCTTTGAAATAATCATAATATGGTCACAGATTGCACTAATCTCAGACAGGATGTGCGAGCTTAGGATAACTGTATGCTTTTTCGCAAGCTCTCTGATTAACTCTCGAATCTCTATAATCTGCTTCGGGTCAAGACCTACCATCGGCTCATCTAGGATAATGACCTCAGGATAACCCACAATCGCCTGCGCCAAACCAACTCTCTGCTTATATCCCTTTGACAGATTCTTAATCAGTCTGTCCTTCACCTCATGCACCTTGGTCTGCTCCATAATCTGTTCTAACTGTTCTTTCCGCTCAGACTTTTTCACCTTCTTAAGCTCCGCTACAAACTGCAGATATTCATACACTGTCATATCCTGATATACAGGCGGAAGCTCCGGCAGATATCCTATACTCTTCTTTGCCTCCTCCGGCTGTAGCAAAAT
>SVFJ01000167.1 GCA_015056925.1 Lachnospiraceae bacterium
ATCCTGTCCGGCAGACGCCTGTCTGCTGCCACAGCCTGCCAATACTCCACATGCCAGTACCATACTTAGCAGTACCGTAAGTACCCTTCCAAAATAGCTTTTGTTTCTTTGTTTCCTGTTTGTCTTTCTCATGTTACTCCCTTTCTACTCAGAATCCATTTATCAAAACAGAATTCTTCGTCATCAGATAAAAATTTCTTTCGATTCCAATCAGCATCGTTTCCCCTTGCTTTTTGGGCTCGAACCCCATTATATAAGCGCCTCCGTCTAATGTCAACAAAGGGATGCCTATAACAGACATCCCTCCGGTTGCAATCACTTATGATTTTCTTCGATGAAATTTATTATTTCATTGACTCCTCGTAGCTCTTAATCATACGACGAACCATCTCACCACCGATGCTTCCTGCCTCTCTTGATGTTAAATCGCCGTTGTAACCTTCCTTTAAGTTAACACCTAACTCAGAAGCAACCTCTGTCTTAAATCTGTCCATTGCTGCCTTTGCCTCTGGTACTTCCATGTTATTATTTCTGTTTGATGCCATAATTCATTACCTCCGTAAATACTATTTTTGTTTTCGTTTTCATATCTATTTTCAAAGATAAGCTCATCACTTATCTTACTCATAGTATGAACGGCTGTAATGAAATTATAAGTGGAAATTATTTCTTCCTCTTACCCAGTTAATTTCCATATGGTCTCTTATCATATTACGATGAATTTTCAAAAAAACATCTACTATATCCGGGTCAAACGCTTTTCCTGATTCACTCGCTATAATCTCCAAGCTTTCCTCTAAAGTATAAGCATTATTATAAATTCTGTCTCCGGTCAATGCATCAAACACATCAACAAGATGTACGATTCTTGCCGCAAGCGGTATTTCTTCCCCTTTTAGGCCCTTGGGATAACCGCTGCCATCCCAATTCTCATGGTGATAATATGCAATTTCCACCGCCATATTCAAAAAATCATTTTTTTCTTTTCCTTCATAAATATCAAGTAAAGTCTCTGCACCAATCTTTGCATGTGTACGCATAACCGCCATCTCTTCAGATGTCAGATGTCCGTTTTTTAATAATATATAATCCGGTATTCTGATTTTCCCGATATCATGCAGATATGCAGAAGACTCTATGGTATCTATAAAATTGTCCGAAATCACATCTTCAAATAATGGGTGAAACTGCATTCCCTGGGCCAGAATCTTACTATTATATGAAATATTCCAATAATGTTCACCCGTAACATTTTCTCTACTTTCGACCAGCTTTGCCATTGCAGACATGATATTTTTCTGCTCTGCATGAAGCTTCTCTATCTGATTCGCCACCACCTGATTCAGACGTTTGTTATTCTCAACCAACTCTACCTGCATCTGATACATCTTCAAATGCGTATTAATTCGCATCTGCACCTCAGCAGGTTCAAATGGTTTCGGAATATAATCAACTGCTCCAAGCGAAAAGCCTTTTCCCAAATCCGACACGGAATCCATTGCTGAAATAAAAATAACAGGTATATGTCTTGTATGCGGATTCTTTTTCAGCATCCCACAGAAGGCATAGCCATCTATCTCCGGCATGGAAATATCCGACAGAATCAATTGAGGAAGTTCTTCCATCTCTTCTATCAGGGCAATTGCTTCCTTTACACTTAGTGCCGTAACCGTTTCATACCCCATTGACTTTATGATTTCTTCTAATATATCAAGATTAATATCTACATCATCAACAATTAGGATTTTTACATTATCCTTGACATTCATGCTACTCCTCCGTTTTTGCCGCCTGGTCCGGATTAATTTCATACCAATCTCTTGTCATTATCTCCCTCACTACAGCAGCTTCTTCTCTGAACTTTTCATAATTTGCCTTTCTGACTGCCATTGCCATTCGAAAGGTCTGTTTTCTAAGCTCATCCGAGCCGCCCGAAAGCAGCTGCTTTAGGATATCCATGGATGTTTCCGCCTTCTGCCAGCACTGCATATCCATGGCTATATTCACCTTTTCAAAATTTCTTCTGATTTCAAGCTCATTTAAAGCTGTACCAAAGACATACTCCGGCATCTGCTCGGTTTGTTTTTCCCTACGCAACTCCAGATTTTTCCATACAATATTTGCCGGCTCTTCCTCCTGCTCTGCTTCCTCCTCCACGGTTTTTAGGCGAATTGTAAAGGAAAATGTAGAACCCTTTCCTACTTCACCCTCTACCCATATGTTACCGTTCATCAGCTGTACCAAATCCTTAGTAATGGAAAGTCCAAGTCCCGTACCGCCAAATCTTCTGGTTATGGATGCATCTGCCTGTGTAAAGCTGTTAAATATCTTATCCTTATCCTCTTCCGACAAACCAATACCGGTATCTGCCACAACAAAGAAAAGCTCAACCTCTCCATCAAGCTGTGCATTTTTCACTACTTCAATTCCAATATGTCCTTGCTCTGTAAATTTCACGGCATTAGATACAAGATTATTCAACACCTGTGTAATACGAAGCGAATCGCCTATTAGTTGATTTGGTACATTAGGCGCTATATTCAAAGAAAATTTCAATCCCTTTCCTGCTGCAAGTGTTGTAAAAAGCGCCTGTTGCTGTTCCATTAGTTCACGGAACGAAAAAGGAGCTTCTTCAATCTGAAATTTTCCTGATTCCAGCTTCGAGAAATCAAGAATATTATTAATGATTCCTTCCATTGTAATACAGCAATTGTGAATCATTTTCAGATATCCAAGCTTCTGTATATCTCTTTCATCCTCCATCAAAAGGTCAGCATGTCCCTTAATTCCATTGACAGGCGTTCTAAGCTCATGGGTTACATTCGCCACAAACTCATCTCTTGCCTTCATAGAATCCTTTGCCATTTGCATAATTTCTTTATTTTTCTGCAAGCTGTCCTTATACAGTGTTACATCCAGCGCAACACATAAAAACAATTCTCTCTCTTCGTTAGAAATATTGATTACATTTAACTCAACAGGAAAACAAGTCTTATTCTTTCGATATAAAACCGTTTCTATGATTTTCCCCTCTTCATATTCATCTGCCAGACTTACCTTGCCTTCTTTCATGCAAAAAACATCTGTAAAATGTTCTCCGATATAGGTATCTCTAAGCTCATCCGCCTCATATCCTGTTAATTTCAGCGTACTGTCATTCGCATAATTAATACAGCCCTTCTCATCAAAGCGTATAACAAGCTCTCGACAGCTACCTAATATATAGCATAATAATTCTTCATTATAATTACTCACAGCTTACTCCTCGTCTTCTTCCTCTGCTTTGTCCACAAAGTTCAACGCATCATCGCTCAACAGTTTCACCGGGTCCAGTAACAGTTTTAATCCATCCTCTAACTGACTGATTCCATGGATAAACTTATCCTGCAAACCGCCATGAGCTTTGTTTGGCGGTGGTAAAATCTCATCCTCCTCAATGGAAACCACCTCGGCAATATTCTCAATCACAAGCCCCACTTCGACACCCTTTACTTCGATTACAATAATACAGGTTCTGTCTGTATACTCAAACTTCTCCAAACCGAATCTGTCTGCAACATCTATCACAGGAATAATCTTACCTCTTAAATTCACTAACCCTTTGATATAATGCTCCACTTCAGGTATCGGTGCTATCGGCTGCATCTGAATAATCTCATTTACATATTTTAATTCAATTCCATAAACATTCTTACCAACACGAAACGTCATATATTTCCCCTGTCTGACGTCACTTGCCTCCTGCTCTTCTTCCCCACTGTTTACTACTACTTCATCCAGTAATTCTTCCATCGTGCTCCACCTTTCTACACCTTTTCCGAAGGACCTTCTATTTTAAAGTCCTTTATTAAATCAGCCCCAGCATCTCCAATGTGCTTCTTAGCTTCACCATATCAATCGGCTTTGCACAGTATACGGTACAGCCCAGTTCAAATGCCTTTTTCACATT
>SVFJ01000031.1 GCA_015056925.1 Lachnospiraceae bacterium
AAAGCTTCCTGATTACCCTTTACACCCTTGGCTGAGAAGCCAAGTGCTTCTGCCGCCTTGATGACTCCATATGCATTTGTTCCCTGCTTGTCCGTACCTGCTATCTCACGAATCTTCGAGATACTAATCTTATATCCGTTCTGCTTTGATATGGTTGCAAGACAAGCTGCACCGCAGTCTGTTATGTCATGTTGTCTGACGCAGTAGTATTTCATCTCTCATTACCTCGTAATTTGGTCAAATTTTCAATTTATAAACTCATATTTAACACTCCTTTGTTATCTCTTTCTTAGCTCCTATATTTATATCAATACATCTACTCATAAAGTTTCTTATACTCCCTTCTTAATCCAACTATTACGGCAACAGGTACATATTACGATTATGCTCAATATTAAGATTATAAACTCAACCGCAATATCTTCTATACATGTTGTTGGTATCTGACCTTTTCCACCTAAAAACTGTTCTACATAACTATACAAAGAATTTGAGGCGTCAAATACAGCCAGATATTTAAAAAATCCACCAAACGAAATCAAAACAATAGAAATAATCCAATAGGATATACTGATTCCTAGTGCTAGCAACATGTTCTTACATATGAGCGAAATTGCACCTACAATCATAAAATATTGCAATGTTATTGCAGAAAAAAACAACAACCCAAAAACAAAAAATTTATTGGAATGAAAAACCACTAATGATCCTATGGAACAGATTAACAAACATATAAATTCCTCTAACATAAGAACTGTAACTTTTATAAAATAATATTTATAAGCATTCATACCAAACGCATTAAAAAATATTGTATTCTTATCTCTATAATCTTTATTGTAAAAATAAGCTGTTACAAATCCAAAAAGTAAAAATCCAAATTGCGTGAATACAGTATATGTACTAAACATATAATACTCATACGAAATATTATCAATACCTTCCAATCCCCATGGCAATACCCATCCCATAATATGAGCCAACACTGTTACTGTCATAAGATATAAAATTGTTTTATTATGTATACTTCTTTTTAATTCAATATAAAACATTATTTTCCTCCATTAACGTAAACATCTATTATCTCATTTTTGCTGTTGTATTTTTTGATATTACAATCTTCAAACAAGTAATAATTGCCTTCCATATTATTCAAATCAGATAAATTATGTGTAATATTCAAGATAGTCTTCTGAGGGTTATTGAAAATATATTGATTAAAAAAAGTACATATCTCATTTGCTGTCTTCTTATCTAACGCATTAGTAACTTCATCAAGAATAACAATATCCCCATCAAACAATAAGAAAACCATTATTTTTATCTTCTGTCTCTGCCCATCACTTAGTTTTTTCAAAACAATCTTATCGTCAATATTTGTTGTGTTTAACACATCACACATATTATTAACATTGTTGCTACCAAACTTATGTATTAACAATCTTCTCAATTCTCTAAAATTAATGTCTTCTGGTATGTTCGAATAACTTCCTATGACAATTGAGCTTTTGTTTCTGAATAGTATATCTTTTGCAAATAAAGATTTTCCTACTCCATTCTTTCCCAATATGTGATTAATAACACCCTTATTAAATTCAATATTAACATCTGTTAACAATTGTCTATTATTAATTCTCAAACTATAATTAGATAGTTTCATACCTTCTCCTCTTTCTTTTTGTCCTTTATCTGGGCAATTTTCAAGTCCGAATTCAACACTCCTTTGTTATCTCTCTTTCTTGTGTGATTTTATTCTATACCAATGCTTTTTCGAATAAAATGAAATGCCCCCATGATACCTCAAGGTCAGCTTTTTTTCTACATTGCGTACAAATTAGAGTGAATAAGTGTCAAATAATAATTCACATAATAACAAAAAAAGTGGAAGCTTCTTATCACTTCCACTCTTTCTACGCACTCAAAACACGTATCTCTCCTATATCTTCTCTTGGCTCCTGCTCAAACAGCAGACACAAGCCTTGCTTCTTTACAATATGCTCCTTTAAGAATGTAAGAACAACATCCTGCTGCTCTCTTGTCAGTTCTGTAAGCAAATCCCGTCCTACCAGACATTGAATATGCTTTAAACTCGAAGCCACCGCTCGCACCTTAATCTTATTTAATGGTTCTATCTCATTTAATGCGGTTTCTGATAGATGCTCTAAGCCTTCTCCTACAAGCTGCTTATCAATCTCCTCCTGCACAGACTCATCATAGATTCCTGCTACCATGGCGTAGAATGCCAGATAACGCTTTACATTTAACGTAGAATCCAATCTGTCCATATCTATCATATCTACTTTTCTCTTATACTGCTTAAGCTGATCTCTAGTACTCGTATCACCCAATTGGCAAATACCATCCTCAACCTGCACCCCTGTAATCAATGCAATCAATGCCGCCCTCTGCTTGGCATTCTCACATACTATCTGAACAATACCACTATCAGAAAGCTCTAGGGAACAGCTGCCGTATTCATTTTCCTTACCGTTTAGCTCTATTCTGATAGCTATTCCCTCCAATCAAGTCTACTATTGCCCAAAATATTTTTCCTGCACGCTTTTTCTATAGGTCCTGCCTATCGACATTTCCATGCCATTTTTCAAGTACACAACATTGCCTTTTATCTCAGCAATCAAGGCTTTATTCACTACCTCACCCTGATTCACACGGATAAAGGAATCACCGATTCTCTCACAAAGAGAGGTTATTGTTTCATATACCTGATATTCATTGTCTCTCGTCTTTATGATACTTCTTGCCTGCTGACGCTCAATGTATAAAATATCTCTGCAATCAATCTTTTTCTTAATATTCTCATCTGTTATTACAATTTCTGTTCCTGAATCCTCTCGCTTTTTACGGTCCAGAATCGTCATTACCTTTGTCATAACATTTTCCATTTTCTTGGAATCATAGGGCTTTACCAAATAGCCAACCGCCTCTACTTCAAAGGCTTCCTCTGCAAATTCCCTATGACCGGTTACAAATACCGTAACAATATCCGGATAATTTCTGGTAATCCATGATGCAACATCAATTCCACTTTCCTCACCCAAGTCAATGTCTAGCAGTAAAGCATCCAACGAATTGTTTGCGAGATACTCCTTTAGTGCTTTTCCCGTCTTAAATCCATGATATTCTAAATCATACCCTTTTTTGGCTGCTATATTCTTCAAAAACACTCCATTAATTTTGATTTGATATTCTTCATCATCGCATAACCCAATCTGATAAGCCATAATACCCTTCCCTTCTGTGTATTACTTCATATGTATCTGCTTTGATTATACATGATTTTTACGAATTTGAAAGTCTTACCCAATCTCCGTCTTTTAATCCAAGTGCCTTGGCATTGCGCACGATTCTATCCCCCGGATAGAAGGAAACCGCAACATACTGTTCATTTCTTTCCAGAGCATTTACGGATACTTCCTGCACATAATTTGTATAACCCCAAGGCATCAGCTTTTCCTTGACCACCATAACCGTCATACTGCTACTATAGTCACTTGGCATACCGATAAAGCAGTCATTTGGCAAGGCATATTCTCTCTCCAACGTGTCATATTCCACACTGATAAAATATGCATAGCTGTCCTTTAGCTTTCCCTGTGCTGGTACCTCAAAGCTATATACTCTTTCTTCATTTCCGCTTGAATCGTTTCTTGTAGCAAAGCCTGTTGCTGTAATCACTGCCGCATACTCCTCAATCGTCTTATATCCTGCTTCTAGTTTACGATAACCATTCTTAATATCTTGATATTGTACAGTTCTTACCATAACGGTGTCACCCACCTCCAGTTTCCTAGAGGTTCCTATGATTTCCCAGCTTAATACGTTCCCCGCATCACTTTTCATCAGCTTAGCACTATACTCCTCTATCTGCTTCAACGCCATTTTCTCTGTTATCGCTGTTTCAACAACAGGCATGGACTCTTCAAATAGATATCTGGAAATACAAGTTGAAAATACTGCGATTGCAAAGAACACAATCAGAAGTTCTGACAGAATTCGCTTCCCTATTTTTTCTTTCATATATATTATTCCTTCCAATAAATTGTAAGTCTGTTCTCTAGTTCCATATACATGTCATCAAAGGTTCTATTTCCATTTAAGTAATCCGCTGTTACCGCCTGATAAATTTCCTCCACCTTGTGATTAGGAATCGAAATATCCGTCAGACTGTTTAACATATTTTCCACTCGTAAATACTTTGAATATCCCATGGCTGAAACTCGTGTCCCTGCCCCAAGACTTGTCATCTCTGACATGTTGACAAATTCGGTTGTTGTATTACTTCTATGTACATAGATTTCAGTGCTAAAATCCATTCGTGTCTTATAATCCATCAAATATCGTAATAGTTGATAAGCGCCTCGTACATTATCACTTTGGGCATCCACCATGCCATACTTGGTAATATCTGCATGATAGGCATCTGCATCATCCACAGCCTTTGCTAATATCCATTCCACATCCGTACCATAGGCATACTCAAACATCATGTCATAAACACGCCCTGCATAAAAAGGATTATCATAGCATTGTTCAATTCCCGCCGTGCTCAATAATGTAAGCATATCTGTAGATGTTTCTCGCTTTTTGGCTTGTATCTTGGTGTCCTCTATTACATATTTGGTGTAATCGCATAACAGTTTGACCTGCTCCTTTTGAAGCTCCAATTTTTCATCTTGTAATCCACAGAGAGAAATTCCACTAGAGCGCATTATCTCTTCCATAGAGAGCTGTGCACAGAAGACACCTCCTTCCATAATCCCCTGCTCTTTTACTGTATCCGCTGCATTCATCAAAAGCTGCATCTGTTCTTGTCCATTCGCCTTGCGCAATGCTTCAACATCGATTACATCAGTTACTCTATTGGTTATGAGATAGTATGGAATCTCCATACGAAATGGCACAATATACTGCCTATCCTCATAGCACCCTGCCTTTAAAGCTTCCTCAAAATACACTACATCATAAAATGCTTCATCACTTTCAAAATAGGGCGTCAGATTGGCAAAACGATAATTCTTACAAGCCTTAAATACATCTATAGTGGTTTCATCTGTTAAAAGTAGAACGTCTGGCTGTGTTCCCATTGCTACATCATTGGAATACTGTCTTGCCAAATCCTCTTCTGTTTCGAATGCCACATAATCAATATTTATTTCCTTATACTTTCCTCGAAATGCTGTCACTGCCTGTTCATAGAACTCAATACCTTCTACTGCATATACCGTAAGCTCAGGACCTGCCTCCATCTGGATTTCTTCTGCTTTATCCACATTGCTACAGCCTGTAAGCCCTGTTATTATGCTCATCATTATACAAACTGCCAAAAGTTTTCTTTTCATATTTCCACTGGTCTCCTCTACTTCTTCACAACCGTATTGCTGATTCCGTCTACCAAATAATCCTTACCCATGAAGAACAACAAAATAATTGGCAATAAAAAGATAAGATTCCCTGCACTTAATGCTTCGATTGAGCTTGTCTCATACTTAGAAAATGAAATGGAGAGCGGATACAATCTGCTGTCTGTTAAAATATTCTGTGGTTGCTCCACCAGATTCCATGTATCTACCAGATTTAAAATTGCTAAAGTAATTACACCCTCTTTAATCTGTGGTAAAACAATTTTTCCAAAGATTAAAATATCTCCAGCGCCATCTACCTGTGCTGCCTCCACTGATTCAAAAGGAATCTTTTTCATATATTGCAGTAACAGAACAATTCCAAAGCTACTAAATACATTCGGTAAAATAACACCCGCCAAATGGTTAAATAATTGAAACTTATGTATCATCAAGAGCTGTGGAAGCATCAACACCTGATATGGCATCAGCATCAGTAACACTAACAGTCCAAATAAGAGATTGCTTCCTCTAAATCGATATCGGTACAATACAAATGCTCCAATCAATGCAACTGTCAGTGTTCCAGCAAGAATCAGAAAGCTGATTTTAAAGCTATTCCAGAAAAACACCCAATACTCAGGTGTCTTAAGCAACAGCTCCCAATAGTGGTCTACTGTTACGCCACCCTCCATTCCTATAGACTGCCATATCACATATAGCAAGAATGCTCCTGTAGCAAGGATTCCTACTATACCAACTATTTGAAAAACAAGATAGGCTGCACCGCCATTACTTCCCTTACGCTTCATAACTCTCACCTCTTAACTCTGAATGATATAATGCATAAATGATTGCACTGAAAACCAAGATTAACACCACTGCCATCGCTGATATCTTCTCAAAGGACATTGCATAAAGACTGTTATTGATGAAGTTCTGGATAAAGTAAACAGCTATATTTGGATAATCACCACACAAAAGATATCCCTCTCTAAATAGCTTGAATACCGCCACAATTTCCATTACGATACAAAAGGAAATAAAGGTTTTCATCTGCGGAAGCATAATCCGAAACAATATTCTTGCTTTGCCCGCACCATCTACTCTTGCAGCCTCTAATGTCTCCTGAGGAATGTTTCTGATTCCACCAAGCAAAATCAGCATGCAATATCCATAATTCTTCCATACATAAATCACGAATAAAATCCAAAACACCTTACTCGACTGAATCCACATATTATCAAAGAGCGAATTTACTACAAATGCAATGATTGTTGAAGGAATAATAAATGGAATCATATGCAGTACCAGCGTTGCTCCCCACCACCTTGATTTGCGCTTAATACCGGCTTCAGCCACAAATGCTAAGCCCATGGATATTACCAAAAGTGTTGGAACCATGGTTACAACCGTCAAAAGTGTATTTTGCATTGCAAGCCAAAATGCCTCAGACTTCATCAGCCACCAATAAGTATTTCCGCCTCGATTTTCCTGTAAAGAAACAAATATACTATAAAAAATCGGGAAAAGATAAAATAACGAAATTCCTACAAACGGAATCAATGCCAATAATATAATTATTTTTTTATCCTGCTGCTTTCGGTTAAAGATTCTTTTTCTCCTCATATTCCAAAACTCCTTCGTAGTTACTTCTTAGATGTTTTTATGCTAATATATTTCCTTTTCCCCGAAAACAAATCGTGCTTATGTTACCTTTTTTTCGTATTATTTGGCAAAACAAAATGGTGCTACCTCACTGGGTAACACCATTTTATAAATTCTTCTATTCTCTTATCCTAATGCACTATATAAGCCGCCGTTTTCTCCATAATAACTGTTGCTTTTTGCAGCATCATCATAGAGTAAGGTTCCATATAAGCTGTTCCAAAGCTTTATACTGGCTGCTGCACCTGCTTCAATACCGGAGCACTTATCGCTGATTTCCTGCATAAATGCTGTACCTGACTGTATTAACTCTACAGTAAGATTCTGTGCCTTATCCTTATCAACCACTAACGTACCGTCCTCTTTCTTGGTAACGCCAAGTGCTGACAGTTTATCCACATGCTCTTCACAAATTCGACTCATTTGTTCACAGTGAAGCTTATTTGTCTCATCACCCATATCTTGTAACTGCTTATACAGTTCGTTATATGACGTAACCAGCTTATCAATATAATCATAAGCCTCTTCTTTAAACTTCTTCTCATCTATCTCTTCTGTTTTCTTAGCTCCTAGCTCCTTAAGCTTCGCCGCATACTCCTGCACCTTAGAAGCCGCCTGTTCTAAGATTTCATATGCCTTTGCCTGCTTTGAGCTTGAAGAACTTGTACTACTCGTACTGTCCTTCTCTTCCGTCTTCTCACTCTCCTGCGCCTTATTAGCTCTATACTCTACTGACTTTGCCATACCTCGTCTTTGCGCCGCCTGATGTGCCTGCATCTTGGCTGCAAAGAACCCAATCTTATTCAACTGCATCTGTATCCCCTCCTATAAACAAATCTTGTTCCATATAATATATCGACAGATAACAGAATTAGTTAACCGTAAATTCCAAAGATATCACTGGACAATATTTCTATAAAACCCTATAATAAAACTGTTATTGAGTTTACCATAATTATGAAATAGGGGGTATTACAATGGGTTTAATCAAAGCATTTAAAAGTGCATTATCCAGCGAGCTTGCAGACCAGTATCTTGAGTATTTCTACTGCGAGTCGTTATCAGATGATATCTTAGTAACAAAGGGTGTTAAGAAGAACACAAAGCATTCTACCAACAACGCTACCGACAATGTTATCAACAATGGTTCAGGTATCGTAATCAATGAAGGACAGTGTGCTCTTATCGTTTCAGAGGGTGCAGTTGTAGAAGTTTGTGCAGAGCCAGGTGTATTTACATACAATTCCTCTACAGAATCTTCTGTATTCTGTGGTCAGTTAGGTAAAGGCTTACTCGAAAGCTTTAAGCAGTTCGGCAAGCGTATTACTTATGGTGGAGAGATTCCTACTGACCAGAGAGTTTACTATGTAAATACCAAGGAAATCATGAACAATAAGTTCGGAACACAGAATCCGCTTCCGTTCAGAGTAATTGATGCAAGAACCGGTATCGACTTCGACTTAAGTGTTCGTTGTCATGGTTCCTATACAATGAGAATTCAGGACCCTATTCTCTTCTATCGTTATGTAAGTGGTAATACAACTGACAGCTATAATAAGTCTCGAATCATCAATCAGTTGAGAGAAGAATTATTAAATGGATTAATTCCTGCATTTAGTGCTGTTTCAGCAAAGGGCGTACGCTATAGCGAGATTGGTCTTCACTCAGAAGAAATCCGTCAGGCTACTATGGAAAGTCTTGAAACTACTTGGTTTAAGAATCGAGGTCTTGTACTTGCAAGCCTTTCCTTTGGAAGTATTGATATTCCACCTGAGGACTTGGAAAGAATCAAAGGCATCCAGACAGATGCTGTATATACCAACCAGAGCATGCTTGGTGCTAAGTTAGGCTTAGCGCAGGCTGAAGCTATGAAGGCAGCTGCTTCTAACGAGAGCACAGGCCCTATGATGGCATTTGCCGGTATGAATATGGCAAATATGATGGGAGCAAATACAGGATTTGGTGCAATGATGGCAAACGGTCAGGGTATCGCTCCTGTAACTCCGGGAGCAGGTGCAAATATCCCTCCTGTTGGACAGCCTGCACCAGCCGCTGAACAGCCTATCAATGAGAATCCTTTCGTAAATAACGAAGCAGACGATAACGTAAATGTATGGACTTGTACCTGTGGTCATTCCAATACCGGTAAGTTCTGTGCAGACTGTGGCGCTAAGAAGCCGGAAGCTGCTCCTATGGTAGGTTGGGAATGTCCTGACTGTAAGACTCAGAATAAAGGAAAGTTCTGTATGGAATGCGGTGCTAAAAAGCCTGAGGCTGCTTTTGTTTACAAATGTGACAAATGTGGCTGGGAGCCGAAGGACCCTAAGAATCCACCAAAGTTCTGTCCTGAGTGCGGCGACCCATTCAATGATGATGATAAAACAAATGCATAATAATGTGCGCCTTTGGGCGCACACAAAAAAACAGTTCGTGTTCAAAACACGAACTGTTTTTAACTATCTGCTTATTCAAACTCTTCCATAGCATCTAAGTCAAATAATACCATCTCAAGATTTGCAAGGTCATCCTGATTTGGAGCATATACTCTATCATTTAACTCAATTCTAATTGTTGTAGTTGCAGGCTCATCATATGTTGCTGTTGCAAGTGATTCCTCAAGACATGTTGCAAGCTCCATAATAATTGCATCCATCATCTCATCCTCGGAAGGTGTAGTACCACCGGTAAGTGCAGCTGTCATCCATTCCTCTGTAAGAGCTGTAATGCGTGCTACATATGCTTCCATAGCCGGTCCAAATACGTTTAACTGCTCATATGTAACTGTTACCACATAAGAATTATCTTCCTGCTTCTCGGCCTCACCTACAGTATACTTAACACCTGCAAGAATATCTGCAAACAACTCTCTGTAAACAACCTCCTGCTCCTCTGTAAGCTCCATACCGCTGCCTGTTACAATCGCTGCCATCTCGGCATCAAGTCCCTGCTCGTATAATGCTGCTGCCTCTTCTGCTGTACCAATCTTCATATCCACAAATGCTGTTGGGTCATTCTTATAGGAATTATCTAACAAAGCCTTTGTGTAAGCTGCTGCATCAAAAGACATAGCGCAACCACCAAGTACACATACTAACATTGCACACACTAATGCGAGTGCTAACTTCTTCATTTTCTTCATCATTTGTTCTCCCTCTCATGAAAAAATTTTAATACTTCAATAAAATAAATTATCAGTAAATTAATTTTTTGTCAACATAATGATAAAAATTAACACGTTTTTATTTAACAACTCCCTTATAAATCCACTTTCCCTGACGGTAACGAATCATACTGACGATACCTGTCAGACACCATGTTAATCCGGTTGTCAAGAACACTCCCCACATACCAATGACCGGAATCATTGTAAGCGGAATTGCAAAACCAACACGTCCTACAATCTCCATTACACCATTAATCATGGAATAGAATGCATCACCCGCACCATTCAATACACTTCTAGCCACATATATCATACCTAAGAAGAAGTAAAATGCACTGGTGATGGCAAGTCCCTTGGCACCAATCGCAATTACTTCTGCATCCTTTACAAAGATTCCAATAATCTGTTCTCCAAAGAACTGACAAGGAATTAACATCACAAGACTAAAAATCAATACACTAATAAATCCTACCTTATATCCCTGCTTTACTCTCTCTGTATTACCTGCACCGATATTCTGTCCGGTGTAGGTTGTAAGTGCTGCTCCCAAGGAACCAAAAGGCTGTTGCACAATCTGTTCGATTCTTCCAAGTGCCGTGTTAGCAGCAACTACACTCTCTCCAAATCCGTTAACAACCTTCTGCAAGAAAATGCAGGAAATTGAAATCAAAGCATTCTGCAATGCAATCGGAAGTCCTAACTGGAAGCAATGCCCGATAATCTCAGGTCTCACCGCGCGATTCTTTTTCCTTACTCTAAAATATGGAACCTTCCACAATGCATAAGCACCTGCACCAATCGCTGATGCAAGCTGTGCAATTACAGTCGCCAATGCTACACCAAATACCGCCCAGTCAAAAACAATTACAAATAACAAATCTAAGACAATATTAATAAAGCAAGATACCAGCATAAAGTAAAGAGGTGTTCGAGAATCTCCCAAAGCTCTTAAAATCGCCGCAACACCATTATATGCTGCTACTGCCAAAATACCTGCACAGGATACTATCATATAGATAGCTGCATCCTCTAAAATAACCTCCGGCGTATCCAACATACGAAGCAACGGTCTGGCACCAAATATACCAAACACTCCCATAATAAGCGAAACAATACCTAACAGATACATGCCATTAGCAATACCTCTCTCTATCATCTCCGGCTTATCCGCACCAAAGTACTGCGATACTACTACGCCTACACCTGCGGAAATACCAAAGCTCATAGCAAAAATAAAGAAATTCAGTGAACCTGTTGCTCCCACCGCTGCCAGAGCATTTGCACCAACAAATCGTCCTACCACAATAGAATCCACCATATTGTAAAGCTGCTGGAATAAATTACCTATCAACATCGGTATCGTAAACTTCAATAACAGCTTTGCCGGACTTCCCTCTGTCATGTTAAATACATTACCTTTTCCCATGCTATAATCCTACCTTTCACAAATACACACTATTTATCTATATACATCTTTCACATGCAATAATCAAGAATAAATATCTGCCATTACGTTAAGACGCCCCTTCTTCGTCTCATAGGCTACTCCCTGATACAAAAACTTACCAAACCCTCTAACAGACACCCTGTCTCCGACCTTTAACACACCACTGTTATTTTCGTTTAATCTTCCATTAATAAAAACCTTCTTCGCACGAAACAGGTCCACTCCCTGACTTCTGGACAGATTATAAATCTTGGCAATTACACTGTCTGCTCTCTCAGAGCTTACCAAAAAACTTTCTCTCTCCAGCTTGGTAATCACACTCTCAGGTACCTGCTCAGCTACCCTGCAACGCATATGGGTGTGACGGACCTGGTCAAGATTCTCCACGATGTAGTCTTTCATCTTCTCTGCACAAAAGAGATATGCCGTCTTCCCCTGTATCACAATATCTCCTAAAGTACTTCTCTCAATGCCGAGATTCATCAACGCGCCAAGATAGTCTCTATGAGAAAGCGATTCTCCAAACTTCTCTATCATAGGTGCAATTTCAATACAGGTAATCGGAAAAGGCTCCTCATAACCGCACAACTCTTCACTGCCAAATCGCAGCATTACACGCTCACAATCCAAAGTCCCTCCGTAGAAGGTAACAGGTACATAGGAAATCTCCCGCTCTATACTATAAAATATATCCTGCTCAGATAATGACAAAAATCCTGTAAATAAATACTGACTGTTAGTATAAGACTTATTGGCAAGCTCCAATAAACGCTTCTTCAATAAGATGTCTTCCGCTTCCAAAACAATATCAATCCTTTCTACAACCCGCAAACTTTGTGCCGCAGGCGCAATATTTGCAATGCAAACTACGTTTGCATGTGAAAATTTATTTTCACATTATTCCTCCATCATACTTTCAATATAACCTCTGTCCCAAAGCAGAATCTTTAGCTTCTTTGCTGCCTCTACTGCCGGCTGGGTAAAATACTGATTGGTCATCACACAACCAACCATCCTGTCATAATAATCTCTACCTGCATATGCCTCCTGGACTGCCTTCACACCTACAGGGTCATGATAACGCTTGCACTGTATTGCATAGGTCACCCCATCCTTCTCTGCCAGAATATCAATCCCATAATCGCCACTGCCCTTAGTAACCTCTACATCTACAAAACCATGATACTCCAGCAAATCCGCACAATAATACTCAAACTCCAAACCCTCCAGCTCGTCCAGTTGACGTCCCTTAGTATGTCTTCGAAACTGTTGACACAGCATCACTGCTGCCACTACCACCATAATCATAACCACACATATACATACTCCAAGGACAATCGCCCATTCTATTGTTAGCTCTGAAAACATAAGTCTACCTCTTAAACGCAAAATGTAGAATGACAATATGTCATTCTACATTTAGTATATCAGCCAAACATTTGTTTTGTAAATACTTTATGCATAATACTGTGCCTGTGCATTCCACAGCTCGCGATATAAGCCCTCTTCCTGCTCCAGCTTTTCATGACTTCCGCGCTGTACAACCTGTCCTTTATCAAAAACTAAGATATCCTCACAGAAACGACAGGATGCCAGTCGATGGGAAATGTATATCGCAGTTTTCTTTCCTACCATTTTATCAAAGCCCGCAAATACCTCGCACTCTGCCTCAGGGTCAAGTGCCGCTGTCGGCTCATCCATAATAACAAACGGTGCATCCTTATAAATAGCTCTGGCAATCGCCATCTTCTGCTTCTCACCCCCCGAGAAATTCACACCATTCTCATCAAAGCCCTTACCCACATACGTCTGCAAACCTTCTGGTAAAGTCTTCATTCTATCGCCCAAGCCCGCACGTTCCAAAGCATCCATTGCTTTTGCTTCATCCACTTGGGTAGAGCAAGCCATATTCTCACCCACAGGAAAATCAAACATACAAAAATCTTGGAATACTACTGCAAATAAATCACAATACTCCTTGTAATCATACTTTCTGATATCAATTCCGTTTACCTTAATACAGCCTTCCGTCACATCATACAAACGACATAGAAGCTTGATAAAAGTAGTCTTTCCCGAACCATTCTTTCCTACGATTGCCATCTTCTCACCTATTACAAAAGAAAGATTCAAATCCTTAATCACATATGTATTGCTTCCGGGATACTGAAAGGATACATTTTCAAACTCCACCGTAAACTTATTATCCCGCCTCTTCTCCATAGGAATCGTACCCTCATGCTTACGTTGCTGCAATGCCATAAAGTCAACATAGTGTACCGCATAATTTGCCACACCCTTAAGCCATCCAAGACGATGCGCAAACATATAAATAGAATCTGAAACCTTACTGATACTTGATGCATAAGTGACTACATTACCAATTGTAATCATCCCCACATAACCTCTAAGTCCTGCAAAACCATATACCAGCAAACCTAATATTGCAACTATCGCCTGTGATACCAATCCGCTTTTCATCATACAAAAGGCACTTCTACGTCCTACTGCTTTCTCTTTGCTAACAATCTTCTCTGCCTGTTTTTGAAATAATGCTTTCTGTCCGTATATTCTTAAATCCTTTTGCGGCTCTGCAGATGCTAATAAATCCATATAGAATTTCTTGCGGTTCTCCCATGGCGCCTGCTCTTTACGAATCTCGTTGGATTTTGTGTTGTAATAAACCAATACCTTATAATTCACCCATACAAAAAATCCCATTAGTGCAAAAAATACAATGGATAACACAGGAGAACCTATCCAACCATAATCAGCAGCATCCTTTCTAAAAAACATCGGTATCACAATGATTAATGCTGTCACACAGGAGCTGATGCTTGTTGTAATCTTACTGATATGTGATAGAGCAGAGCCTTGAATACCAAATCGAGTATAAGCACTATTTAAGCGTTGTCTTGAATCATGAACCTTGGCATCCTCCAAATATTCATAATCCATCTCCATACTCTTTTCGTTCAAGGGGCGATTCTGAATCTCAAACATATACTCCAAATGCTGATTAAATATCTTCTCTGTCACTGTTTCAATCAGCATGAAAACAGAAGTAATGCCTACACCATATAACGCATATCTAAGCAATATCTCAAAGGAGGCTCCCTCATATACTGCATCAATCAATATACCCGTCAGTACAACAGCTACATATGGTCTTACACCTATTGAAACCGACATAAGAAACATACTAACCAAAACTTTCTTATAATTCATTGCCAAATTACGCAGTATCAGCCATATATTTTTAAAATCCTGCTTATTCATGGAATACGCCCCCTTTCTCTAACTCCACGTATTCATCTCCCATAATCGCACTTTTCTGCTTTTGCTTCTCCTCTTCCTTATAGTACTGGCTCTGCATTTCAAAAAGCTTAGTATAACGACCATTCTTTGCCATCAACTCATCGTGTGTTCCCTCTTCAATAATTGCTCCATGCTCTAAGAGTATAATCCTGTCACAGAAACGTGTGCTGGAAAGTCGATGTGAAATATAAATCGCCGTTCTATTCTCCATGGCATCTCCGAAATTCATATACAGCTCATTCTCTGCAATAGGGTCTAATGCAGCGGTCGGCTCGTCCAATATTACTAAAGGTGACTGCTGATACAAAGCTCTTGCAAAAAGAAGCTTCTGTTTTTCACCACCTGAAAAATCAACCGCAGTTTCTTCTATCTTTTTAATCAGCTTTGTATCACCCTTTAACTCCAGACTCTGATACTTCTGCTCAAATCCTGACAGTCTAAGTGCTTCGTCCAATCTTTTCTTATCCAAATCCTCGGTAGACGAAATATTCTCATCAATAGATAGCGGAAGCAGAGTGGTATCCTGAAATAATACAGAAACCAAGCTAAAATACTCCTCCTTGGTATACTGTTCCATCGGAATATCATTTATGAGAATCTCACCCTTTTCCGGCATATAAAAGCCGCAAATCAATTTAACCAACGTTGTTTTACCTGCACCATTTAAACCGATTAATGCCAGTTTTTCTCCAGCATTGATTGTCAGGCTTAAATTCTCAATTGTTGGTTTCTCATTTCCCTGATAGGTAAAGGTTACATTTCGAAGCTCCAGCTTTACCGCCTGCTTTCGGAATTCTTTTATCTTTTCTTCGCCTATCACAGACTCCTTACGCCATACACTGTCTGTCTCCAGAAACTCTCTAATATAGCTAATAGTTGTATTTACCGCATTCAGGTTCATCAGCTCACGAATGAGTCGTTCAAACTGCTCTGAAAATATTGTAATCGCTCCAAGATAAAACACAAAATCGGCAGCCGTCATTTCTCCTTTAACCAGATAATACACCAACAATCCATATGCAAAGCCGTCTCTTACAAATGCCAATACAATACCGGTTGTATTTCTTAAGCAATACCAGTTATGAATTTTTCCATATAAAGTACCTATCTGCTTTAAATTATCATCATACTTTTTCAAGATAAAATCCAACATCTTATAGATTCTGATGTCCTTCCCTGCAGCAGAGTCCATACACTGCGCAGTAATATACTCTTCACCCTTGGCATACTTACTGATTTTGCTGAAATACTTTGTATGCATCTTACGTGCCACAGATAACAGGAACAAATTCATACCAATCGAAAGCATAATAAGTAAAAGCAATAAAATACTTCTCTGTCCAAGAATAATTCCATATGTAATCAGTGATACAACAGCTGTCATTACATAAGGAACCATATCCGCTCCCCATGCTAAACCTTTACCAAATCTTGCGCTTGCCCATGCATTATCTATAATCGGTTTAAAATTTTTATCCTCTAAACGCTCGTAATCAATGTTCATTACTTTATTGACATATTTTCGCATGAAGTACAATGAAATATATTCCATTTGCAAATCATAATAATTCTCCATTGCACTCTTTAGCATATTACAAAGCATCATGGCAATCGTAATCATCAGCAACGGAAGCATAACCTCTAATAAATTTCCTTGCTTTTCCAAGCCTGCTACAAGACTTGCCGGCAATAATGTAGCAAGATAAGATGCCGCTACTGCGGGTATGACTACAAGAACAGCACAATAAAACAATAACTTATCCCATTCTTTTACAGACTTCATATAATATATCAAATTACTGATATATCCGTATTTTCTCTTCTGCTTGTCCGCAGTGATATGATACATTTCGTTCATACAATTACCTCCCTCATTCTATTAAAGTATAGCACAGGTTACCATAACTGTTCTCCTTTTCGCACGAAATGTATCGCATTTTGCACGAATTGCATTTTTACTCAGATTTCTACTTTACAATCCTATCATCTTCTAGTATACTTTGCTCTTGTAAAGCAATAACTTGCTTTTAATATTATTTATTTGCAGAGTAGAACGTTATGCGTTAAGTGCCATGTGAACAGGGAGTTGTCACACGGACGAAAAGTATTTTCTTAAACAAGGAGTACTTGCGGTATAGTGTTCGCATCCCGCTGCTACATATTGTTTGACAGATATCGTCACCATTATGTAGATTAAGGAAAACTGCATAAAGGAGGCGTTTTTTTATGAATAAGCTTAAAAAGCTTTATGCGGATTCTATCACAGAATTCAAAGTAACTAAGAATCTTGCCATTTGTGGATTGATGGCAGCACTTGCAGTCGTTCTTGGCTATGTGGCATCCATTGATATCACTCCGACAATCCGTATCGGTTTCTCGGGTATTCCAAACCGTATTGTAGAGTTTTTATTCGGTCCTGTAGTAGGATGCTTCTTTGGTGGCGCGCTCGATATACTCAAATTTATCGTGAAACCAACCGGTGCATTCTTTATAGGATACACATTTAATGCTATGTTAGCTGGCATTTTGTACGGTTCAATCCTATATCACAAGCCAATTAGCATGAAACGAATTCTTATTGCCGAATTCTTAGTCAAGCTAATTGTAAATTGTTTTCTAAACACACTATGGCTGTCTATCATGGGCGGTAAAGCATTTTTTGTCATTCTTCCTGCACGAGCAATCAAGAACGCTATCATGCTTCCATTTGATTCAATCATATTATTCTTTACCTTAACCTTCATAAACACAATATACAAGCGAACGAAATAGTTTCAAAGGTGGTACATTAGTACCACCTTTTCTTAATTTCTTTACATAATCTCTAAACCCCGAAACTATTGTAAATAAAGGCTTTCAGGGTTTTTACACGAACACACCTTTCGACTTTTCTTACTCTTTTTTGTATGGTATAATTTCATTAGATTATTTTTTGACCAAGATAGTCACAGCAAGGGAAATGGGGAGTATCACTCAGTATTTATACCGGAGGGATACAATGGAATTTGATTACAATCACATATTTTTAGATAACAGACAGCTTACCAACAAGGCTTCTTTGATTTGGTGTAATATGATTGCAGGTGTTTTCTCAGTCGCATGGCTCCTATATCTATTGAACATCATTCATATTACGAATGTTGCATTTAGCTATTTGGCACCTGCTTGCATTTGCTTACTTATATCACCTTCTCTGCTCAATCAGATATTATTACGAAGCAGGTTACGCGAACAGAGCGAAAAGTCAACGTATATTCTGGAGCATTATATTATTAGTGTTTGTCTTGCTACCACTTTTGTTGCCAGCTGTTGTCTGTCAAACTATATTATGGCTGCGTGGATTTTACCTATGCTGATTGCATGCCAGTATTATTCCAAGAAAACTACCACTTTTGTATATGTTGCAGGACTTATCGGAATGCTGTTATCCATGCTGATTTCCGGACTTACCATTATGTCAGCACTACCTTATATCCTGATATATTGCGCTTTCTATCCATTGTGCATGATGATTACCAAGAGAACCTCTCTTCTTCTTAAGAAACAGAAGCTTTCCATCATGGCACTGCAGGCAAAGCAGAGTTTAGATAATATACATGAATTTCCGGACACCTTTATTACAGACTGTCGGATTAAGATGCGCTATCTTGCTAAGAATGGTGTTGATATTGATAGTGCTCTTACAAAGATGGACGGCAATGTTGAGAAGTATAATGATTTTGTATTAACCTTCCTTGGCGAAAGTCATCCTAAGGAAGATGAGTTGTTCTCGCTGTTAACTCCTGAAACCATTCTTCAATATGGTGCCAAGGTACGTGAATTACGCATTAAGGCAAATGCCTTAGGATTAACACAGTTGACTGACACAGCCTTCTTCCATGAAATAGAAGCATATGCCAACAGCTTTGAAATCGTACGACTAAACTGGGAAAAGTTGTCCTTTGAATGGGATGAAGCCTGTGAAGTGTTTACAAGCTATATCCGTTCCCTTGGACTTAAGAATCATGCTACAGACGAGAATGGTAACCAGATTACCTTTAAGGAATGGGGTGCTCATCTTCAGGAGGCTTTTGATGCTTTAGAAAGCTACGATACCAAGAGAGCACGCACCATATTAAATGAGTTGCTTCGCTATCAAATCGACTCAGATATCACTAAGAATCTGCAGTCCATCATAGCGAATATTGATGATATTTTAAAAGCTTAGATTTCTTTGACTTTTACAGTTTCCTAATACCAATGAACATTTGTTTCTATCGAACCGGATGTTCATACAAGAAACCGCTTCTCAACTTCGAGAAGCGGTTTCTTATTATCTTATATGAATGCAAAACTTTTCAACAAAAATAACCACAGAGTAATAAAAATTGAACTTAAAAAAGTAGTAGCTACCACACAACTTGAAGAAAGTACTCCCTCATGTCCTGTATTCTTAGCCATAATATAACAACTGGCAGTCGTAGGTGCGCCCAGCATAATCAGAATTGCTACCATTTTCTCGTCTCGAAAGTCAAGCGCTGCTGCAATTGGAAGAAAAACTAGCGGCATGATAAATAGCTTAATCAACGAACTAATAATGGTAGGTTTAATTCTTGCAAGTGCCTTACGTCCCTCAAAGCCTGCGCCTAAGCCAATCAATGCCAACGGTGTTGCCAACACTGCAAAGTTATTCAATGTCTTGTCTACAATAAACGGCATATCAATCCGACATACCGATATCAACAAACCAACAAAAATACCCAGAATAATTGGATTCGTCGCAATTCCCTTCAATGAACGTTTAATCGTCTTCTTATCAATTCCTTCGTTCCCCGGCTGAGTAAAAGAAAGAATGATGACTGCTGCCACATTATAAAGAGGTACTGTTGCCAATATCATAAGAGGAGCAATGGCACTATTACCATAAATATTCTGAATAAATGCAACCCCTAATACCGCTGCACTTCCTCTGTAAGATGCCTGAATAAATTCACCCAGTATCAGCTTTTCCTTTAGCAGAAGAGTTGACAGAACAGAAATTACTGCAATACAAAATAAAGTAACTCCAAAGCAAAAAACTACAAACTTCGTATCCCATACAGCATAAAAATCCGCTGCCGCTATATCTGTAACCAACAGCAATGGCAGCGATACATTATAGTTAAATTTATTTAATATCTTAACAAAATGGTCATCAACCATTCCAATTCTTCTCAAAAAATACCCTGCCACCATAACCAAGAAAATTGGCACGGTAGCATTTAAACTAAAAATCAAATTTTCCATAATTACTCCATTGAAAAAGGAATCCATTAAGGATTCCTTTCGCGTCATTAAATCTCATCTGCTATTGGTGCTGTAATCACAAAACTTGCTACTACTGTAATTACCACCGCCAATATAATTAAGAGCATTCCACCTAATAGTAAGAATACTGCACTTCCTGCTTGTTCTCCCTCAGCCGCCAATGCAACTGACTCTTCCTCTATCGTTACTGTCTCCTGCGCCGCATTTACCGTGGTTACTCCAGATGCAAACGACGTCACAAAGATACCTACTATCATAGCAAATACAAGTCTTACTAATTTCTGTGTTATTTCTCTTGCGCTCATAAAGGACCTCCATTTGGTAATTCTAAGTCTGTACTCTAAAATTCGTACATGAACATTTTAACATATATTTTCCCAAATGTGAATTCGTTTTATGTATTTTTTATTCTTTTTCTGACAACTTACAGATAAACACTGGGGATTTATCCACATTCCCTACTATAAATAAGTAACTTGTCCACCCTTAGCTTCTACAATAACCTCATCGTCCACACGCAGCCATAAGCTCTGCACACATGGGTTATATACAAAGGAACCATCTGCTGCAAACTGTGCCATCTTCACAACATCCATATAATCTACAATCTCAATGTTGGTTGCATACCAAATATCATCTCTGCCACCCATCATCTTACAGAATTCTTCAATCAGTTCCCAGTTATCATTATTATTAAATTCATAACTGTGTCCCCATACATACATCATATAAAGATACTGCTTTTTGTTCAAATCAGCAAACTGCTGACCAAGCTCCAAAAGGTTATGATTATGATGGCAGGTTGCCTTCCACGCCAGATAATCCTCCGGCATTTTAAAATCATCTGTATTACCTACTACTCTTCCGTAACGGATTCCCAGTGCCGGAAGCATATTTCTTATCTCTTCAGACTCTGAACCATTTGGATATGCAAGTCCTCTTATCGGATAGCCCATAAGCTTCTCTAAGCCCTTTCTATCCTCTATAACCTCCTGGGCAACAAGCGGCAACGGGCATCTCTCGATAGTCGGATGTGACATCGTATGACATGCCACCTCATGTCCCTTATAAAGCTCCTTATATTCAGCCTGCGGAATTCTCTTAGGGTCACCCTCTAATCCATAATTAACATTAAAGGTTCCTCTAATACCATGTTGATTAAAAATCTCTACCAATCTTCGGTCCTCATGCTTACCATCATCATAGCTCATGGTCAATACCTTATGCTTACCACCCGGGAAGCATGTGTAAATCTTCTTAATACTTGTTTTCATGATTTGTTCCTCTCTTCCTATGTGATTATTCCTTTGTTTCCCGTACATTCCTCTCAAATCTGGCAACCAACTGTCTTGCTCTATCCTCCGGTGCCTTCTCTAAGGTCTGTATAAATTCCTCTAAGGGTTCCTTCGTCTGTATATCCGCCAGCATCAATGAATGTCTCAGACTCGCTATATAATCAGGAATCATCTCACTAAAAGTGAATGCCACCTGCTGATTCGACAGCATGGATATCTGAAGAGTATATGCAATATTCGTCCACTCAACCCCCTGTGACTGTCCTGCTAGTGTCTTCACCTTCTGTAAAAAGCGACGAGCACCCTCTGTTCTGTCTAATATATCATCCAATGTTATACCAAAGAATGCAAAGTCTTCTGCACCGGCAATACAAGTGACTTTCAACTCGTCCAGCTTTCTATATTCCATACAGCCCACCCTTTCTTTATTATCTTCTTTACATTTCAATCATAACATAACAAAGGCATTTACGGAATCATTTTCCATAAATGCCTTATCTGTCATGCAAAGTCTATAACGATTACTTTACAAGCTCTAATGTCTGTCTTGCAATTGCAAGCTCCTCGTTAGTAGGCACACACATTAATGCAACCTTGCTGCCATCCTTAGAGATTACTCTCTCTTCGCCTCTGATGTTATTCTTCTCAGCGTCGATTTCTGTTCCAAGATATCCTAAATACTCGCAGATAATCGCACGACCAATCGCATTATTCTCACCAACACCTGCTGTAAATGCAATCGCATCTACACCGTTCATAGCAGCTACATAAGCACCAATGTACTTAGCTACTCTGTAATAGAACGCATCCAATGCAGCCTTTGCACGCTGATTACCCTCTGCCTCAGCTGCCTCAATATCTCTAAAGTCAGAAGATACACCTGACATACCAAGTACACCTGACTTCTTATTCAATACATTGTTCATCTGAGCCGGTGTAAGACCTTCCTTCTGGCAGATAAAATCACAAATTGCAGGGTCCATATC
Organism: Lachnospiraceae bacterium; assembly: GCA_015056925.1. GTDB lineage: Bacteria > Bacillota > Clostridia > Lachnospirales > Lachnospiraceae > COE1. Next base: position 22,524 of record SVFJ01000031.1, read on the forward strand.
ACCTGAACGTGTACCCATGATAAGTCCCTCAAGCGGAGTCATACCCATAGAAGTATCTACACACTTACCATGGTCAACTGCTGATACGGAACCACCGTTACCAAGATGACAAACAATAATCTTCATATCGTCTCTACTCTTACCTAACATCTGAGCTGCTCTGTCAGATACATAATCATGGCTTGTACCGTGGAAGCCATAACGTCTTACCTTATACTTCTCATAATACTCATATGGAAGACCATATAAATAAGCCTTCTCCGGCATTGTCTGATGGAAGGCTGTATCAAATACGGCTACCATCGGAACGCCCGGCATAATCTCCTGACATGCACTGATACCAATTAAGTTGGCAGGGTTATGTAAAGGAGCAAGGTCACTCACTTCTTCAATTGCCTTGATAACTTCATCTGTTACAACCACACTTGAAGCAAACTTCTCTCCGCCATGTACCACACGGTGTCCAACTGCTCCAATCTCATCTAAAGACTCGATAACGCCATGCTCTGCATTGGTTAATGCATCAATAACAAGCTGAATTGCTACTGTGTGATTAGGCATTGGAGTCTCAATCTTCACTTTATCCTTACCTGCAGGTGTATGTGTTAATAAGCTTCCGTCAATACCGATTCTCTCGCAAAGACCCTTTGCAAGTACCTTCTCAGAATTGCTGTCGATTAACTGATATTTCAACGAAGAGCTTCCGCAGTTAATAACTAAAATATTCATTATATCCTCACTTTCTGCCGTTTTCGGCTTCCGTAAATTTGCCTGTCTGCAGGCCTCATACCTTTATGCTAATAGTGTACTACTATTTTGCGCAAAATGAAAGCGCTTACATTTATTTTTTTGCTTTTTTTTTGATACATTATGGTAAAACTGTTCGCACATTGCACTTTGAGCACAAATATGGTACTTTTATTTCATGAGAAAATTTTAGTTAACATCGCTTTTATGCATTCAGGGAGGATTCCATGAACATTATGTATATTGCTCCAATGTTTCACACCAATCAGGTACCCATTATTAAGGGCTGGGTGGAAAACGGACATCATGTAACATTCGTAAGTCATTATAAGGGAAAGACCGAGAATCACACCTACTGCACTCCTATTGTGTTGGGATATTCCTCGTTTTTTCAATTTATATATAACATTTATTTGAAAGCCACCGCGAAGAAAAATGCTGCTTCCTCCAGACCGGAAGCTTTTCAGGACCAGTTTGGTTATCCAAGTACGAAAGAATTGAAAAAGCTGCTAAAGGAACATAATCCTGAGCTTGTTATTCTTCGCGAACGCTCTATTTACTCCATCAAAGCATATCATATTTGCAAACGCCAAGGCATTCCCTGTGTGCTCTATAACCAGACTCCTCTTTGGGATACTGAAGCACCAAGAAACGATATTGCTCATAAGCTGGTAAGAGCCTTAACTCCTCCTGTACGCATGACACCGGTATATGGCGATGAACAGACAGGACATAACGACGGACACTCATACTTCGTGCCTTTTGTCATTGAACCTAATCAAAGTCCTTCTGAGCATACGTACTTCCCCGATGATATGATTCGTATTCTATGTGTAGCCAAGTACGAACCACGTAAGCATCAGTTTATGCTGCTCCATATATTAAATGAGTTAAAAGACAGCTATCCGATACATCTGACTTTCGTAGGTGAAATGTCTACCGAATGTCATAGGCAGGAATTCCAAAAAATCACGAAATATATAGCGGAACATCACTTAGAAAGCTATGTTTCTTTGCATACCAATTGCAAGCCTACTGATATGCCTGCTTTTTACCGGAACGCAGACTTATTTATCCTTCCAAGTACCGGTGAGTTTGCTTCTATCTCACAGTTAGAGGCAATGTCATACTCTCTTCCTGTGATTGTAAGTGCTGCAAACGGAACGGCATGCTATGTTTCTCATGATGTGAATGGCTATCTTTTTGAAGATAATAATGAATCCGACCTAATGGATGTCATGCTAAAGCTTTTACCGCATCGCGAGAAAATAAAAGAATTTGGTGTCGCAAGCTATGAGCTTGTCACCAACCAATATTCATTTGCCAAATATCATAATCATATTGAGCAGTTGTTTACACTTGCGAAAAGAAAGTAGGAATTACTATGTGCGGAATTGCAGGATTTTGCGGCAAGACAAGGGATAATCTTGCCGAGATTAAAAAAATGTGTGACCAAATTATCTTTCGCGGCCCCGACGCAGAAGGTTATTGGATGGATGAGAATACAAACGTTACTTTGGGACATCGCCGCTTATCCATATTGGACTTGAGCGAAAACGGCTCCCAGCCTATGATTTCTGCCAGCGGACGCTTTGTCATTGCATACAATGGCGAAATCTATAATTTCCATGCCATGAAAGACAAGCTTATTACCGAAAAACATGTCACAGGTTTTCGCAGTTCGTCTGATACAGAGGTTTTGTTAGAAGCATTTGAGGCATACGGTCTTGAAGCTATCAAATCTCTAAAAGGTATGTTTGCTATTGCTCTATATGACCGCCGGGAAAAGACTCTGCATCTGATGCGAGACAGAGCCGGTGAAAAGCCACTATATTACGGCATGGTAAACGGCATGTTTGTCTTTGCCTCAGATTTGGCAAGTCTTACGGCAATGGATGGTTTTCACAATGAAATTAACCAAGCTTCTTTAGAGGCTTTTGTCCGATATAAAAGTATTCCACAACCGCTCAGTATCTATGAGCATATTTATAAGCTGATACCGGGACAGATTTTATCTATACAGGCACCCTTTAAAGCTCCAACCTTTAGCACTTACTGGTCTATGGCGGAAGCTGCTATTCATGGCATGCAGAATCCTTTTACGGGAACCGAGAGCGAGGCAAGGGAAGAACTTAAACACTTATTGACTGATGCTGTCCGTGGGCAGATGATATCCGATGTTCCTATCGGTGCTTATTTATCCGGGGGAATTGATAGTCCGCTTGTGGTCTCTGTGATGCAGAGTATTTCTACTGCACCTGTCAAAACCTTTACCATAGGCTTTGACGATGAGACGTGTAACGAAGCTGTCTTTGCCAAGGATATTGCCAAGCATCTTGGTACACAGCATACAGAGCTGTATATTTCTGAAAAGGAATTAAAAGAGGTGGTTCCCCTACTTCCATCACTATATTCCGAGCCGCTTGCTGACCCTGCATGTTTACCAACCTATTTACTAAGTAAAATGGCAAAGCAGGACGTTACAGTTACACTGAGTGGTGACGGCGGTGACGAATTATTCTGCGGATATACTATTTATAACGAACTGGAATCACGCTACGGTAAGATATGTAAGATACCTTATCCTATCAGAAATCTTGGAGGACTTTTCATTCAGAAAACACCTCTTGGTTATCATAATAAGCTCTACACTGCCGGAGAATATGCACAAATTTCCAATATACATGAGCTGCACGAGATGTTTCGCTCTGAGCATGACTATGATGCATACCACATTGTGAAGGATGTTGCCAATCCAAAGGACTACTTGGCAAATCCTCTTTTGGAAGAGGATGCTTATCTTTTACCGGATATGGCTGAATATCGGGCTTCAAGACATCTTGACTTAGGAGACCTACGTTCCTCTATGCTCTATCGCGACCAGACCGGTTTTATGACAGACACTGTGTTGAACAAGGTGGACCGGGCAGGTATGGCAGTTTCATTAGAGAACCGAATTCCTCTTATGGATAAAGATATCATGGAATTTGCATGGTCATTACCTATATCTTTCAAATCAGATAAAGGTATTAACAAGAAAATCTTAAAGGAGCTTCTCTATGAATATGTTCCTAAATCCCTTTTAGACAGGCCAAAGCATGGCTTTGAAGTCCCTTTAACCACATGGCTTTCCAAGGACTTGCACGAATGGGCTGCCGAATTGATTCAAAACAGTTACCTGATACGTGACGGATATTTTTCTTATAAGACTATTCACAGAATTTGGAATACTTTCAACAAGAATCATAGCAACACCTTGCAGTTATGGTACATTCTGCAAGCCGAAAGCTGGTATCGACACACCAAGTACAATATGATATACACTTAATTTACCGACAGAATTGGCAACCAAATGTTTTATTATGCCATTAGAATATCTGATTGCTAATTCAATACCTAAACTATAATGCCACTGGTATTCAACATTATTTTATGCTGAATATTAGTGGCGTTTTTTGTTTATCAATATTATTTTATTGTTTTTCGATAAATTTGTGTTGCAAAACAATATGACATGTGTTAAAGTATACTCAAGATATACTAGTATACTTCACTTAGAAAGGTATGATAATTATGAAAAAGGAATCTATTATTGTTATCACAAAGTACTTACTGGACTTTATGTTTTTCTCCGGCATACTTATCACTATTAGTTTACCCTGGTCCGTTCGTTGGGTAGCGAACTACTTCCAATATGAGGTGTTTGCTAATCAGTACAACGAGGTTGTCATTATTTATTTTATCCTTGGACTCTTGGCACTTGCTATTGTTAACGAGCTTCGAAAAATGTTCCGTACAGTTCTTAAAGATGACTGCTTTGTAACAGATAATGTGGTAAGCCTTCAACGAATGGGCACATACAGCTTTATGATTGCTGCTGTTTGTCTGGTACGTACCCTTTTATATTTGACAGTAGCCATGCTTGTGCTTGTTCTGGTATTTGTTATTGCAGGACTTTTTAGCAAAGTCCTGGCATTTGTTTTTGATAAAGCGATTACATACAAGTTGGAAAATGACTTAACCATTTAACAGGTAGTCGCATACAGAAAGGATTTCACTATGGCAATTATCATTAATCTTGATGTTATGATGGCAAAGCGCAAGATGGGTCTTACTGAATTAGCAGGCAAGGTCGACATTACTCTTGCAAATCTTTCCATCCTCAAAAATAATAAAGCAAAGGCTATCCGCCTCTCTACTCTGGATGCTATCTGTAAGGCTTTAGAATGTCAGCCGGGAGATATCATCGAATATATAGATAGTAATAATGAAGAATTAGAAGGTATGGAGCTTACCGAATAATCTAATCTATTCACAAATCAACTCTGCGGCTGTGTGTTTCTTTACCTGCCGCAGGCAAATACTTTAATTTCAGGAGGAATATTATGAATAACATGGATATTAGTCTGTTTGAATCACAGGCTTGTGAAAGTGCGCCCAAAATCGAAATCAACAAAGAGCACGAGAGTTTCTTAAAACATTTTACCCCACATACAATCGGCTGTTTTCTCTATGCTCTCTTTTACACCTTTTGTCTATATCGAAATATGTCAGGAATTACCTACCCTTTTTTCATAGGCGGAACGCTTTTGTATTTTGCTTACTATTCCAAAAAGTATGGTGTTACCGCCAAAAGCGACAATCGTTTTCTGTGGATTAGTATGCTCATCCTAGGTACTCTAACTTGTCTGACCGATTCTTGGATATTTGCTTTTTTCAATAACGCTTTGGCATTTGTATTACTTTGTGTTCTGATATTGGATTCCTATTACGAAAATCACTCTTGGGATATCGGAACCCATATACAAGCCGTATTCTACCTATGCATTGGAAGTCTATTTCATATATTTTCCTTTGTTTCTGATTTTTTACTCTTCAGAAAAATAAAAGAATATTTAAACACAAAAACAATTTCTGATGATATGAAGCAACAAAAAAGTGATAAAAAAGCAAAAATAAAGCGTATCATTTTCAGCGTGAGTATCGGACTGGTTCTTAGCTTCCCTGCCTTTATTATTCTGCTTCTTTTACTTTGCTCTGCAGATGCTCTTTTCTATGAACTTGTATGCGATATTGTAACGCTTGACTTTTTACCTGAGTGGGAATTTAACAGCTCTATTTTCAATATAGGTATTAAAATAGTTTTTGTATTTCTTCTAACTTATGGTGTATGGCATTATCTACACAAATATACCCCAAATGCCAACATTGGAAACAAGAAAAAAACAGACTTTGACGTATACATCGGCATAACCATTACCGGTGTAACCGCATTACTCTATTTTGTGTTTTGTATGGTTCAAATTTTTGGACTTTTTCTGGGAAAGCTTTCATTACCTGAAGGATATACCTACGCCAGCTACGCAAGACAGGGCTTTTTCCAGCTTGCATTTGTATGTGCATTTAACATCGTTCTTGTACTTGGATGTCTGAAATATTTTACCGAAAACATCGTATTAAAAGGAATTTTAACATTTATTTCCATATGTACTTATATTATGATATTTTCAAGTGCATACAGAATGCTTTTATATATTAACCAATATCACCTGACTCTACTTCGTGTCTTTGTTTTATGGTGTCTGGTTATTATGTTTATTATGATGGCAGGTGTTATTTACCACACATATCACCGCCAGTTTCGATTATTTCGTTATTTTCTAACGATTATCACTACAGGATATATCCTACTTAGTGGCAGTCACCCGGATTATTGGATTGCAAGATATAACGTAACGTATGCCGAAGGCATTCAAGACCTTGACCGGAATTATCTACTGTATACCCTCTCCTTAGATACCGCTCCTTTCATATATAGTGACATATTTCTTACGAAATGCAAGGATTGGGAATGGGAAAGTTTTTATCAAAAGTATCTCTACCAGATTCAATTTGCAACCGAAGACATGAACTGGCGCACCTTCAACTTTAGCCGTGCCTATGCCAGAGACCAAGCCTATAAAATTGACCCTGACAACAACCTATATTTTACAGAAATGGAGTAGTTTTATGATAAAGAATATTTTTCTGGTAATTATAACGTCCCTTGTGTCTTGTCTCCTGATTGGATTGAAGAATTTATATCTATAATTTCTGACGCAAAGAACACAAATAAATCAAGTGTACAAGATTTTCCATTAGCTGATAACTATGGAACAATTCATATATTTTCCAAAGATAATAGCTTAACCATTTACTACTACGAAGAAAACGGAAGATATTTTTTAAAACAACCTTATCATGGTATATATGAAATCGAGCATGCGAATGCAATATCGAGCTGTTCCCGCTTTGCCTAACTGATACACAAACAGACTATATTTGTCTCAAAAGTTAGAGTTCCGAGCATAAGTGGTACTAGATGTTTTTATTTAAGTGTTCTAAGACGTACGCAACCAGCCCATATTCGACTTCCATGTCTCAATATGGGCTTGCCGCCTTCGTCCAAGCGGCGGCTTGCTATTGTCCCTAAAAACATCAAGAACCACTAAATACTCTTCACAATACTTTTTACGACAAATAGAGTCTGTTCTTTTGCATCAGTCAGGTAAAGCTTGAAGTAATCAAACAATAGATTTGTAGTCAATTATATTTAGGTTTAGTGGCACAGAATGTCACCTTTAATCTTTTTTTCAATTTATTGCTTTTTGAGATGTTTTGTAGGGATAAAAAGTTAAAAA
>SVFJ01000032.1 GCA_015056925.1 Lachnospiraceae bacterium
ACTTCTTACAGCTACTGTTATCGCAGAGCAGCTGAAAGAAGTGGGCGTTATTGCAGAGATTGAGTTGATTGAGTGGGAGAGCTGGTTAAGTGATGTATATATTGGCCGCCAGTATGAAGCAACAGTGGTTGGTGTAGATGCGTCTACTTTAACAGCAAGTGCTTTGTTGGGAAGATTTTCAACAACAGCAAAGAATAATTTCATTAATTTTGATAATGCAAAGTATGATACGGCTTATGCAAATGCACAGGCAACATCTGATGATGCATTACAGACACAGTATTATAAGGAATGTGAAACCATTCTGGCTGAGACAGCTGCCAATGTATATATTCAGGATATGGCAGAGTTTGTAGCAATCAATAAGAAATATGCAGGCTATGAGTTTTATCCGTTATATGTTCAGGATTTTGCTAAGCTGTATATCGTAGAGTAAGAACTAAATAGTGATGAGGTGCTGCCAAAGGGCAGTAAGTATAAGGAGACGGGAATATGAGATATTTAGGTAAAAAGTTTGGGTCAATGATAATCACTTTACTAATCATCTCTTTTCTCGTCTTTTTAGCATTTGATTTGATTCCGGGAGATGCGGCAATGTCTAAGCTTGGAATTGATGCTACGCCGGAAGCGTTAGAGAAGTTGAGAGCAGAGATGGGGCTGAACAGACCGTTGTTCATCAGATATTTTGATTGGTTATTTGATTTTGTCAGAGGTGATTTCGGAACCTCTTATAAGTATGGTGTATCAGTGGTATCCATGATTGGTTCAAAGCTGCCGATTACGGTGGTAATGGCGGTGATGGCATTTGGATTGATGCTGTTGGTTTCACTGCCGCTTGGTATTTATACAGCCAAGCATAACGGTAAGACTGTAGACAGACTGCTTACCGTAGTGACACAGATTATTATGGCTGTACCGCATTTCTTTATGGGAATCGTATTAACCTATGTATTTGGGCTTGTTTTGAAGCTTTTTACACCGGGGAACTATATTTCCTATGAGGTGAGTGTGGGAAAGTTTTTATCATATTTAATATTCCCTGCTATTGCCATTGCATTGCCTAAGATTGCAATGTCTGTAAGATTGATTAAAAGCTCCTGTGTGGAGGAGTCAAGAAAGGACTATACCAGAACTGCATACAGCAAGGGAAATAACACGAATAAGGTACTTTATCATCATGTATTGAGAAATGCTTTGATTCCTGTGATTACATTCTGGGGAATGACACTGGCAGATATGGTGGTTGGAAGTATCGTTATTGAACAGGTATTTAATATTCCGGGAATCGGAAGAATATTGCTGACTTCCATTCAATATAGAGATTATCCTGTGGTGCAGGCGATTATTATGCTGATTGCGGCAGTGGTAATTATAACAAACTTCTGCGTGGATATGATTTATCAGGTAATCGACCCGCGTATTAGTACACAGGAATCATGAGGAAGGTGACATATGAAAAATCGTAGAAATAAAAATCCTCAGAAAAATTTGATTTTAGGTATGGTACTTACAGCGATTATGCTTACATTAACCTTTGTAGGCTTTTTCTACACGCCTTATGACCCGACAGCCATAGAGGTAGAGAATAAGCTTGCAGGCTGTTCCTTGGCACATATTATGGGCTGTGACAACTTCGGAAGAGATATTTTTTCAAGAGTTTTGCAGGGCTTAGGCAATACTTTTGTCATAGCGGTGCTGACAGTTTCCATAGGTGTGATTGGAGGAGTGTTGCTTGGTGCATTTACAGGATATTTCGGAGGCTGGATTGATGAGGTACTGATGAGAGCCAATGATGTGCTGTTTGCATTTCCAAGTATTTTATTAGGATTGGTATTTGTCAGCATCTTTGGAACCGGAAAGTATAATGTAGTACTGGCACTTGGAATTGCCTTTATTCCTAGCTTTGCAAGAATTGTAAGAAGTGAGTTTATTAAGTATAAGGAAATGGACTATGTAAAGAGTGCAAGACTTGCCGGAGCAGGACATTTGCGCATTATGTTTGTACACATTCTTCCAAACACCACTACAGTATTGCTGTCTTCTGTAATGATAGGTTTTAATAATGCGGTATTGGCAGAGGCCGGAATGAGTTATCTTGGAATCGGTGTACAGCCGCCGGATGCCAGTCTTGGAAGCATGTTGTCAGATGCACAGTCCTATTTGTTTTCAGCACCCAATTATGCATTTTTCCCGGGGCTAATGATTATTCTGCTGGTACTTGGATTTTCGCTTGTTGCAGACGGTATCAAGGGGTAATGGAGGTATTCTATGAGTAGTGAGCTTTTATTAGAGATAAAGAATCTGAATATAGAATTTCATGACCATGCCCTTCCTGAGAGTGTTGTGGAAGATGTCTGTCTGCAGGTAAGTACAGGTGAGATTGTAGGAATTGTTGGTGAGTCCGGTTCCGGAAAGTCCATGACGGCTATGGCAATTGCCGGGCTTCTTCGAAGACATGACATGAAGAAGAGCGGAGAGATTATATTTGAGGGAGAAGAGCTGCTTCATGCATCCCGTTCCCTGCTTAGAAAATATCAGGGGAATGATATCAGTATTGTTTTTCAGGAGCCTATGACCTCATTGAATCCGGTAAAGAGAATTGGCTGGCAGGTAGAGGAGAGCCTTCGTATTCATCATCCGCAGATGTCTAAGGAGGAACGCTATCAAAGAGCAATAGAGAGTCTTAGAAGTGTAGAGCTTTCCGAGCCTGAAAAGGTGTATCATCAGTATCCTCACGAGTTGTCAGGTGGTATGAGACAGCGTGTTATGATTGCTTCTGCCATGATTTGTGAGCCGAAGTTATTGATTGCAGACGAGCCTACCACGGCACTGGATGTTACGATACAGCTTCAGATTGTGAAGCTGTTGAAGCGTTTGAATCAGGAGAAGAAGACGTCTATTCTTTTTATATCTCATGATTTGAGTCTTGTGAAGAGACTCTGTGACAGGATTGTGGTGATGCAAAAGGGACGTATTGTGGAGACGGGAAACCCTAAGGAAATCTTTGAACAGCCAAGGGAAGAGTACACAAAGCAGCTGATTGCGGCGATTCCAAGGCTTGAGAAGCCGGAGGTATAGATATGGCGGCAATATTGGAAGTAAAGAATCTGAACGTATATTATACAGAGAAGAAAAGCATATTGAAGTCATCACAGAGATTAAAGCATGCCCTAAAGGATGTATCTTTTACTATGGAGGAAGGAGAAATCCTTGGATTGGTTGGAGAGAGCGGATGCGGAAAAACCTCTCTTGCTAAGGCGATATTGGGAATGCAGAAGCGTTATGATGGTGATATTACCTTGAATAGCCGGAATCCGCAGATGGTATTTCAGGACCCTTACAGTTCCTTAAATCCTGCTAAGAGGATTGGCTGGATATTGGAAGAGCCTATGAGAGTTAAGGGCATCGCTGTGGAGGAAAGACGACAGCGTGTAGATGAGATGCTGGATAAGGTAGGTTTGGAGAGAAGCTGCAAGGAGCATTATCCGGGTGAACTCTCAGGCGGACAAAGACAGAGGGTTGCCATTGCGCAGGCTTTGCTTTGTGAAACCAAATTTTTGATTGCGGATGAGCCTGTATCTGCATTGGATGTAACGATTCAGGCACAGATTATCAGACTGTTATTAAAGCTACAGAAGGAGATGGGACTTTCCATTCTGTTTATTTCTCATGACCTAAGAGTGGTATATCAGATGTGTAACAGGGTGCTAATTATGAAAAATGGTGTTATAATAGAGCAGGGTATGATAGATGATATTTATCAGAATCCGAAGAACGAATATACTAAGCTGCTTTTGGAGGCGGCCGGTATTGATGAAGTATAACAGATTAGGAAGGCAAGAGAGATGTTACAACAGTTTTATCCGAGTGATTATGTAGATTCTACTTATATCATTGATTTTGAAGATTATTATAAGAAGGGGTATCGTGGCGTTATTTTTGATATTGATAATACACTGGTGCCTCATGGTGCACCGGCTTCGGAGGAAGCGATAGCTTTTTTTGAACGTTTAAAGAGTATTGGCTATTCGGTGATTATGATTTCGAATAATAAGGAGCCTAGAGTGAAGATGTTCTGTGATGCTGTGGAGGCACCTTACATTTACAAGGCTGGTAAGCCGGGGATTAAGAATTATCTTAAGGCAATGGAGATTATGGGAACTACAAGAGAGAATACTTTGTTTGTTGGCGACCAGCTGTTTACGGATGTATGGGGAGCAAACAGAGCCGGAATTTATTCCATTCTGGTGAAGCCGATTCACCCAAAGGAAGAAATACAGATTGTCTTAAAAAGATATCTTGAAAAGGTAGTCTTATTTTGCTATAAAAGAAAATATAAGAAGTAGGAGGCTTTATGCCTCGAGATGGAGGAACTATGAGAGACATCAATGGAAAGACAAGAACCTGTGGATTGATTGGTAATCCGGTGGAACATACACTTTCTCCGATTATTCATAATACGTTGGCAGAAGATTTAGGAATTAATATGGCATATGTACCCTTTCATGTGGAGACAGGGCAGCTGGAATATGCTGCTAAGGGTGCTTATGCCTTGAATATTTTAGGCTGTAATGTAACCGTACCCTATAAGAGCGATATTGTAGGGCAGCTGGTAGAGATTGATGATTTGGCAGCAAAGATAGGCTCGGTAAATACACTGGTACGTGTAGAGGGCGGTTATAAGGGGTATAATACCGATATGACAGGTCTTCTTCGTGCTATGAAGAGTGACGGTGTTGGAATAGAAGGAGAAGAGATTATTGTACTTGGAGCAGGCGGTGTAGGCCGTGCGGTAGCATATATGTGTGCGGCATACGGTGCTAATAAGGTATATTTGTTAAACAGAACGGTAGACAAGGCAGAGGCTGTTGCAAGAGAGGTAAATGAGAATACCGGCCGTGACTGCGTAACAGCATTGGCATTAGATGCATATAAGACATTGGCATCTAAGCAATATGTTGTGATTCAGTGTACAAGCATAGGCTTATATCCGAAGGTTGATGATGTGGTGATTGCCGATGAAAGCTTTTACGATATGGTAAAGGTAGGGTATGATTTAATCTATACACCATGGGAAACCAGGTTTATGACAATGGTAAAGGCGCATGGAGCCAAGGCATACAATGGTTTAAAGATGCTTTTGTATCAGGGTGTGGATGCATTTGAACTGTGGAATGATTGTAAGGTATCTGATGAAAGTGCTTACAAGGTTTATGAACTGATGAAAGAGGCTGTGACTTCCCGTTAGCAGTGTAAAGAGGTATACAGATGAAGAATATTATTTTAATAGGATATATGGGTTGCGGGAAGACGACCGTAGGTAAGAATCTTGCCAGAATATGCCATTATACATTTCTTGATACGGATGAATGGATTGAACAGCAGCAGGGAAGAAGTATCAGTGAGATTTTCGCAACGGATGGTGAGGAAGCATTTCGTGAGATGGAAACACAATGTATTCAGACCCTGATAGACAGCAGATTGGAGCGTCATGTTATTTCAACAGGAGGCGGTATGCCGGTAAGAGAGGTGAACAGGCAGCTTTTAAAGAGGCTTGGTAAGGTGATTTATCTTAGCGTAAGACCGGAGACTGTCTATGAAAGAATTAAGGGAGATACCAAGAGACCGTTGCTGCAGTGTGAGGACCCGTTATCTAAGATTAGGGATATGATTGCCATGCGTGCACCGGCATATCGTGATGGTGCGGATTATACACTGCGTGTGGATACCCTAAAGCAGTCTACGATTGCACTTAAGATTAAGAGACTGGTGATGAGACCGACACATAAGAAATGGACGAATAAAAAGAATCAAGAGAAGAAAGGCAAGGGAAATAAGAATGAAACTTCTGGTAATTAACGGACCAAATCTCAATTTTCTGGGGATACGAGAGAAAGGAATCTATGGTACACAGGATTATCAGTATCTTCTTGATATGATACAGGAGAAGGCGAAGGCTGAGAATTGTGAGATAGAGACATTTCAGTCCAGTCATGAAGGCGCAATTATTGACAGGATTCAGGAGGCTTATTTTGACGGTACTCAAGGTATTGTCATTAATCCGGGAGCTTATACACATTATTCCTATGCAATCAGAGATGCGCTTGCGAGTATTGTAGTGCCTAAGGTAGAGATTCATATTTCGGATATTACCAAGCGCGAGGAGTTTCGAAAGATATCGGTCACAAAGGATGCCTGTGATTATCAGATTTATGGTAAGGGCTTAGACGGCTATTTGATGGCGATAGATTATATTTTGAAGCGTTAAATAAAAAATGGTTGAAATATGGTACTTTTTGTTATACAATGAACAATGGATTATAAACGTGAAAAGTTAATAGGAGGAATCAATTTATGATATCAGCAGGAGATTTCAGAAATGGTATTACGATTGAATACGAGAACAGTATTTATCAGATTATCGAGTTCCAGCATGTAAAGCCTGGAAAGGGAGCTGCATTCGTAAGAACCAAGTTAAAGAATATCATCAGTGGTGGTGTTGTTGAGAAGACATTCAGACCAACAGAGAAGTGTCCACAGGCGCGTATTGATAGAAAAGATATGCAGTATTTATATGAAGATGGTGATTTATATTACTTTATGGATTTAGAGTCTTACGACCAGGTTGGACTTAACGCTGACAGCGTAGGTGATGCGCTTAAGTTTGTTAAGGAGAACGAGATGGTTAAGGTTTGCTCACATAATGGTAATGTATTTGCAATCGAGCCACCTTTATTCGTTGAGTTAACAATCACAGATACAGAGCCAGGATTCAAGGGCGATACAGCAACAGGCGCTACAAAGCCTGCAACTGTTGAGACAGGAGCACTTGTATATGTTCCTTTATTTGTTGAGCAGGGCGATGTAATCAAGATTGATACAAGAACAGGCGAGTATCTTTCAAGAGTATAAGATGCACGTTGCGTCTTTTATATCTAATATCTAAGAGCTTATAAGACAATGAAGACTTACGTTTTCATTGTCTTTTTGTTTTTTTTTCAGAGCAATGCAAATTTTAAAAATGTGTACATCATGCTTGCATGGATGAACACGTTTTTGAAAATTTATATGGCGAGAAGCCATCAATGAGCAAACAACAAAATGTTGTTTAGGAAAGCCTCGAAGAGGCGGTTTTGCGAATTGTGCTCTGAATAAAATATCACATACCAAATAACACATATCTTTTCATATCGATATTTTATCCCAAGAACAAGTATTTATAGCCCGCAGGCAGAAAGGTTTTATATGGAGTATCAGAATTTTATTACAGTAGTAAAAGAAGAAGTAGAGAAAAGAACAGGAGAAAATTATAAAGTAAGAGTAAATGACATTATGAAAAATAATGGTGTTATATTGAATGGACTCACGGTGATGGGGGAACACTGCAATATATCACCAACCATCTATTTAAACGGATTTTACGAAGCTTATGAGAGTGGAGTAATGACACTTGGAGGTGTCGTAGACGAGGTAATGGAAACCTATGAGCGTAACAAGGTGGCAAAGAGTGTGGATATGAATCATTTTATGACGTATGAGAATATCAGAGATAAGGTGATATATAAGCTGGTTCATGCAGAAAGAAACAGAGTGCTGTTGGAGGATGTGCCTCATATTAAAGTACATGATTTGGCTGTTGTATTTCAGTGTCTGATGGCGCAAGAGGATATGGGAAATGCAACGGTTCTTATTCACAATGCACATTTGAAACTTTGGGGAATTGATGAGAAGAAGCTTTATCAGGCGGCTATTGTGAATACTCCACGTTTACTGCCGTATGAGATATCGGCGATGAAGGATGTGATTAGACAGCTTCTTGAGCTGGACGAGGAACTTCCGGTGGAAGAGGGGAATATACCAATGTATGTATTGAGTAATCGGGCCAGAATCTTTGGGGCGGCATGCATTTTATATCCTGATGTACTGAGGAATTTTGCAGATGAGATAGAGTCGGACTTGTATATTCTGCCCTCTTCGGTGCATGAATTGATTCTGCTACCCACATCAGCCGGTTCGGATATAGCGGAATTAACCAAAATGGTTCAGGATATCAATGAAACACAGCTTGGTCAGGAGGAAGTGCTTTCAGACAGTATCTATTATTATAGTAGAGATGAAGGGAAACTACTGATGCTTTCAGAGGAGAAACAGATGTGAAACGAGATGGTCTGAACGACGAAATAAGAAAAACTATGTAAAGACTTACATACGCAAAAATGCGCTTGTTAGTATGTCGTTGCCTGTAAAATTGTGTAAGAGCTTACATCAAAAATGTAATAATAAAGCATAAAATGTGATAAGTGAAATGTAAGAAAATGAAAGAAAGAAAATAACACTTTGTAATAAAAATTTTTGAAAAATTTATTTGATAAATTATTGACAATTAAACCCATTATGTTTATCATTGAAACATGCGCTGCACAATGATAAATTTTTGTCATGACAAATTTTGTCGAACCATGTGATTGGTTTGTGGCAGCTGAAATAATAATAAGAATCAGATAAGGAGATTACGATTATGAGAAAGTGGGTATATCTTTTTAGCGAAGGCGATGCCAGCATGCGTGAGCTTCTCGGCGGTAAGGGAGCAAACCTTGCAGAGATGACAAAGCTTGGGTTACCGGTTCCACAGGGCTTCACTATTACAACAGAGGCTTGTACACAGTACTACGAGGACGGTAGAAAGATTAATGACGAAATTCAGGCACAGATTAACGAATACATCGAGAAGATGGAAGAAATCACAGGAAAGAAGTTCGGTGATTTAGAGAATCCATTACTTGTATCAGTTCGTTCAGGTGCTAGAGCATCTATGCCTGGTATGATGGATACAATTCTTAACCTTGGTTTAAATGAAGAGGTTGTAGAAGTAGTTGCAAAGAAGACAGGTAACGAGAGATGGGCTCGTGACTGTTACAGAAGATTTATTCAGATGTATTCTGATGTAGTTATGGAAGTTGGTAAGAAGTACTTCGAAGAGCTTATCGATGAGATGAAGGCTAAGAAGGGTGTTACAGAGGATATCGACCTTACAGCAGAAGACCTTAAGGAGTTAGCTAACCAGTTCAAGGCTGAATACAAGTCTAAGATTGGTGAGGACTTCCCTTCAGACCCTAAGGAGCAGTTAATGGGAGCTGTTAAGGCAGTATTCCGTTCATGGGACAACCCACGTGCTAACGTATACCGTCGTGACAACGATATCCCATATTCTTGGGGTACAGCTGTTAACGTACAGGAGATGGCATTTGGTAACTGGTCTGATGAGTCCGGTACAGGTGTTGCATTTACTCGTGATCCTGCTACAGGTGAGAAGAAGCTCATGGGTGAGTTCTTAATCAACGCTCAGGGTGAGGACGTAGTTGCCGGTGTTCGTACACCACAGCCAATCGCTGAGTTAGCAAAGGTTATGCCAGAGGTATTTGAGCAGTTTAAGAATGTTTGCTCAACTCTTGAGAACCACTACAGAGATATGCAGGACATGGAGTTTACTATCCAGGATAGAAAGCTTTTCATGCTTCAGACAAGAAATGGTAAGAGAACAGCACAGGCTGCTTTAAAGATTGCTTGTGATTTAGTAGATGAGGGTATGAGAACAGAGGAAGAAGCAGTAGCTATGATCGATCCTCGTAACCTTGATACATTATTACATCCACAGTTCGATGCTAAGGCATTGAAGGCTGCTACACCATTAGGAAAGGGTCTTGGCGCTTCTCCTGGTGCTGCATGTGGTAAGGTTGTATTCACAGCTGAGGATGCTGAAGCTTGGAATGCAAGAGGAGAGAAGGTTGTTCTTGTTCGTCTTGAGACATCTCCGGAAGATATCACAGGTATGAAGGCTTCTCAGGGTATTTTAACAGTTCGTGGTGGTATGACATCTCACGCAGCAGTAGTTGCTCGTGGTATGGGTACTTGCTGTGTATCTGGTTGTGGCGATATCAACATGGATGAAGCAAACAAGAAGTTTACATTAGCTGGTAAGACATTCAACGAGGGAGATTATATCTCTATCGATGGTTCTACAGGTAATATTTATGAAGGTCAGATTGCAACTGTTGATGCGACAATCGCTGGTGAGTTCGGACGTATCATGGCATGGGCTGACAAGTATAGAAGATTAAAGGTTAGAACAAATGCAGATACACCTGCAGATGCTAAGAAGGCTCGTGAGCTCGGTGCTGAAGGTATCGGTCTTTGCCGTACAGAGCATATGTTCTTCGAGGAAGATAGAATTGCTGCATTCCGTGAGATGATCTGTTCTGATACAGTAGAAGAGAGAGAGGCAGCTCTTGAGAAGATTCTTCCATATCAGCAGAATGACTTTGAGGGATTATTTGAGGCACTTGAAGGTAACCCAGTTACTATCAGATTCCTTGATCCACCTCTTCATGAGTTCGTTCCTACAGAGGAAGCTGACATCAAGAAGTTAGCAGATGCACAGGGTAAGTCAGTTGAGGCTATTAAGGCTATTATTACTTCTCTTCATGAGTTCAACCCTATGATGGGTCACAGAGGATTACGTCTTGCTGTAACATATCCTGAGATTGCTAAGATGCAGACTAAGGCTGTTATCCGTGCAGCAATCAATGTACAGAAGGCTCATGCAGACTGGACAGTTAAGCCAGAAATCATGATTCCACTTTCATGTGATGTTAAGGAATTAAAGTATGTTAAGGATATCGTTGTTGCTACAGCTGACGCTGAAATCGCAGCAGCAGGTGCTAAGTTAGAGTACGAAGTAGGTACTATGATGGAGATTCCAAGAGCTTGTTTAACAGCTGATGAAATCGCAGCTCAGGCTGACTTCTTCTGCTTCGGTACAAACGACTTAACACAGATGACATATGGTTTCTCTCGTGATGATGCAGGTAAGTTCTTAGATGCTTACTATGATACAAAGATTTTCGAGAACGACCCATTTGCTAAGCTTGACCAGACAGGTGTTGGTAAGTTAATGGAGATGTCTATTAAGTTAGGTAAGCCTGTAAATGACAAGTTACACATTGGTATCTGTGGTGAGCACGGTGGAGACCCTTCTTCAGTTGAGTTCTGCCATAAGATTGGACTTGATTATGTATCTTGTTCACCATTCCGTGTGCCAATCGCAAGATTAGCCGCAGCACAAGCCGCAATTGCTGATAAGTAAGATTTACTTTGAAGGCTTGTGATGCTGAACAGGCAGCTATCGCAGACAAATAAATTTCTTTTTAGATAAGGTATTTGCTTTCCGAATGGGAAGTATCGCCGTAAGGCGAAAAGGGTTATAGAAATTATATTATTTCTAAGTGGGTATAAGTTAGGAATAACGGCTTTGAACGCAGGCTCAAAGCCGTTATTTTTGTGTAAAGTGAGAAAGAGTAAGAATGATAGAGAAAGTAATATGCTTATTTTAGGTATTGTTCACGATATTTACTAGGAGACATTCCTGTAGTCTTCTGAAATGTCTTAAAAAAATAAGCATAGCTGGAATAACCAAGTGTTTCCTGAACTTGGGCCACGGTATAACCTTCGCGTAGCAAGGATTGTGCTGTGGCTATTTTTTGTAGAATAATATATTGATTAACAGACACATGTGTATGATTTTTAAATAGTCGAGAGAGGTAGTCAGGATGTAAATAAAAATGAGTTGCAAGTTCGCTAACTGTAAGATTCTCGTATATGTGCTCCTGAATATATGCAATGATTTCGTTGATTCTTTTTTGTGTAGAGGAAATAGGAAAATGATGGCTGCTTTCAGGAGAGAGTTGTTTTATCATTTGCTCTAAGTAGCTTAACAGACTAAAAAAGCATGCCATGGCTTCCGGCATAGTTGTAGAAGGGAAAGCAGCGAGCTGATTTAGTCCATTCATCCATTTGTCTCTCATAATATCGTTAGGGGTTAGCAATAAAGGAGAAGCGCTCTCTTTAAAATAGGAAAAATAGTCTTGGGGCGCACAAAACACACTATCTAACCATTGGGTGTGAATGCTTAAGATATATCGTTCGTAGACTTTTCCAGCTTCATGATAGAGTTGGTGCACGCAGAAAGGAGGAATAATAATTAATGTACCAGCTGGTACGGCAGATACAGTATCGTTTAAAAGTACATCAGGGAGGTCGGATAAAGTATAATACAGCTCTACAGCATTGTGAGAGTGAGGGCCTACCGGGAAGTCGTTACGATTGTTGCGATAACAGGCATCGTAGGGCGGGATGACAGGGAAGGTTAAGGTGTTCAGTGATTTCTTAGAGTTATCCATGCGTTTGATTCTCCTTTTTGAAAGTCGGAAAATGACATATATCAAGTATTATATATACATATTATTATGTCGAGATTTTTTTTACAATAGAGTTAAATAATTTAGGTTCAGAAAGAGGTGGAACGAGTTGAAGAAGGTAGGAATTATAGGCTGTGGAAATATTGCAAAAGTGCATGGTTGGGTTTTACAAGCTATGGATGATGTAGAACTGGTTGCAGTTTGTGATGTACGAGAGGAAAAAGCAAAAGAATTTTCGAAGGTACATACAGATGGCAAGGCGGAGGTTTTTACAGATTGGTTAACGATGAGTCATTTTGGGTTAGATGTGGTACATATTTGTACGCCTCATTATCTTCATGCGCCTATGGCTGTGGAGTTATTGCGTCAAGGGAAAGCAGTTTTCATGGAAAAACCTTGCGCGATTTCAAGGGAGCAGTTCGAGGTACTTAAGATGGCTGATAAACAGTATCAGGGGAAGTTAGGCTTTTGTTTTCAGAATCGTTATAACGAAACAACAGAAGCATTAGATAGAATGGTAGCTCAAGGACTTGTTGGTAAGGTAAAAGGAGCGCGTGCTTTTGTCACATGGAGAAGAGATGAGGAGTATTATGCTGGAAGTGATTGGAAGGGAAAATGGGCTACAGAAGGTGGAGGGGCTTTAATCAATCAATCGATACATACCTTGGATTTATTGCTTCGATATCTCGGGAATCCAAAGGAGGTAAAATCTTCCATGAGAAATCATCATTTACAGGAGTGGATTGAAGTGGAAGATACCGTAGAGGCATGGATTTCTTTTGAAGATGACATAAGAGCTTGCTTCTATGCTTCGAATGGTTATGCGTCTGATGCACCTGTGATTTTGGAATTACAGGGAGAGAAAGGGCGAATCACTATGAATGGAGCGCTGATTACATTGTGGACAGAAGAAAACGGATATCAATATTTTGTTTATGAGAAAAAAGAAGGAATAAGCAAAGGTTACTGGGGGTGTGGTCATGAGGCCTGTATTAGGGATTTTTATGGCTGTTTGGAACGAAAGGAACGTTTTGAGGTAGATATCCAAGGAGTAGAGAATACGTTTGAAGTTATGATGAAAATTTATGAAGAAGGAGAAAGAGTATGGAACAGATAAGGCTTGGAATTATTGGAATTGGTGGTATGGGTACAAGTCATGCATTTAATGTTATAAAAGGATTGGTGCCTGAGATGAAACTGACTGCGGTTGCAGATAATAGGGAGTGCAGATTAGATTTTGCCAAGGAGAATTTCCCGGCAGAGGTTTTGGTGTTTGGAGATGGAAAAGAGTTGGTTGACTCAGGAGCCTGTGATGCAGTATTGATTGCAACACCCCATTATTTGCATCCGGAATTTGTTATTTATGCCTTAGAACATGGGGTACATGCTATTAGTGAGAAACCGGCTGGAGTATATACTAAGCAGGTAAGAGAGATGAATGAGGTTGCACAAAAGAGTGATGCGGTATTTGCGATTATGTTGAATCAAAGAACTAATTGTGTATATAGGAAGCTTCATGAGATGATTGAAAGTGGTGAATTAGGTGAGTTAAAGCGTGTGAATTGGATTATTACAGACTGGTATCGCACACAGTCCTACTATGATGCTGCTGGATGGAAGGCTACCTGGGAGGGGGAAGGCGGTGGCGTGCTATTGAATCAGAGTCCGCATCAGCTAGATTTATTGCAGTGGTTATGTGGTTTACCTAAAAGGGTTAGAGCATTTTGTCATGAGGCAAAGTGGCATGATATTGAAGTGGAGGACGATGTGACTGCGTATCTGGAGTTTGAGAATGGTGCGACAGGTGTGTTTGTCACAACTACAGGAGATGCTCCGGGGACAAATCGTTTGGAATTGACCTTTGAGATGGGAAAAATTGTATGTGATAATAATCAGTTAATCTATGATAGATTAGTCGAGAATGAAAGAGACTTTTGTGTAACTGAGAAAGAAGGTTTTAAGAAGCCAGACATGGTTCGTGTAGAGATAGAAACAGATGGAATGAACGAACAGCATATAGGTGTTTTAAAAGCATTTGCAGATAGGATTTTACATGGTGGAAAGTTAGTGGCAGAAGGAGTAGAGGGAATCAGAGGATTAACATTATCTAATGCTATGCATTTGTCTTCTTGGTTGGAACAGACTGTAGAAATTCCTTTTGACGAGGATTTATTTTTGCAGGAATTAAATAAAAAGCGTGCTTTATCCAAGAAAAAGGAGGATAAGGGTGTGGTGTTTGATACGACAGGAACTTATTAAGGAGGACTTTTTATGAATAATAAATATTTGTTATCAGGATTTACAGATGAAATTACACAGGATTTGACAACACAGCTAGAGAGTATGAAAAAGCTGGATATGCACTATATGGAGATGCGTGGTGTAGATGGGAACAATTTGATTTTTCATACAAAGGATAAAGTAAAGGAAATCAAAGAGAGATTAGATGAGGCAGGTGTTAAACTTTCGGCATTAGGGTCACCTTTAGGAAAAATTGGCATAGGGGATTCTTTTGAAAATCATTTTGAGGAGTTTAAACGGGCAGTGGAGATAGCACATAAGATGGAGTCGAAGAATATTCGAATGTTTAGTTTTTACGTGCCGGAAGGAAAGGGTAACAGCTACAAAGAGCAAGTATTTGATAGATTAGGACAATTTGTAGACTATGCAAAAGCAAATGATGTAGTGCTTTTGCATGAAAATGAAAAAGGAATCTATGGCGAGATGGCAGCAGAGTGCTTGGAACTTATGAATGCTTTTGGCGGTAAGCATTTTAAAGCGATTTTTGATTTTGCAAACTTTGTTCAGGCAAAGCAGGATACGCTCGAAGCATATAAGTTATTAAAGCAATATATTGCTTATATTCATGTGAAGGATGCTATTTGGGAAACAGGACAGGTAGTACCGGCAGGTATGGGAGATGGTAATGTCGAAGCGATTTTAAAAGACTTGTATGCAAACGGATTTTCAGGTTTCTTATCTTTGGAGCCCCATTTATTTAATTTTACTGGTTTTGCAGGATTGGAAAGAGATAAGGATAAGTTGGAGGGAGCAGAGACAAAAGCACTAAATGGTTTTGAAGCCTTTTTGCTTGCACAGGAATCCTTATATAAGATATTAGATACGATATAGGAGTGTATCACTACAATATGCTAAATAATGAGCAAGAATTGAGTGAAATAAATTCAAAAGTGAGTAGTCAATATAGGAATTGTGAGGATATATTTAATATAATATAGTTTTAAAAATAATGGCAGCTACAAGGTTTAGATGCCATTATTAAATGATAAATATTCTTATGTTGGAAAGCCAGGTTATCGTAGATGAATACAGAGAAAAAGAGTTTTTGCAAGAATCCAATTATTACTTCAATTTATACAGCAGATCCAGCGCCTATGGTGTATGGTGATACATTATATTTATATACAACACATGATGAAGATGAGTTGATTAATGATTTTTATACGATGCTTGATTGGCGTTGCTATTCTACAAAAGACATGGTGAATTGGATAGACCATGGTGTAGTATTTTCGCTGGATGATATTAACTGGGCGGATGATAGAGCATGGGCACCTCAGGCTGTAGAGAGAAATGGCAAGTTCTATATATACTGCCCTGTACATAAAAAGGATAGTGGTATGGCGATAGCGGTTGGCGTATCTGATAGTCCGACAGGTCCTTTCAAGGATTTGGGATATCCACTTGTAGATGAGGGGGACTGGAATGATATAGACCCTACTGTTTTTATAGATGATGACGGACAGGCATATCTTTATTTTGGAAATCCAGAGCTTCGTTATGTTCTGTTAAATGAGGATATGATTTCCTATGATGAGGTAGCAGGTATTGTGAAGATTCCAATGACAGAGGAGTCTTTTGCAAAGGGTAGTCATATGACAGGTACGTCTTATGGAGAAGGCCCTTGGTTTTATAAGAGAAATGGTCTATATTATATGGTATATGCAGCATTTGGCGAAGGAAAGAAGGATGAGCATTTGGCGTATTCTACTTCGACCACAGCGACGGGGCCTTGGGTATATGGTGGCGTGTTGATGACAGAAGAGGGCGGCGTATTTACCAATCATCCAGGGATTGCAGATTTTAAGGGACATTCGTATCTTTTCTATCATACAGGAGAGCTCCCAGGAGGAAGTTTATTTCATCGTTCTGTTTGTGTGGCAGAGTTTAACTATAATGAGGATGGTTCGATTGATACAATCGCTAAGTGTGATAGCGTAAATGCAATAGAGTAAGGCTAGATTAGATAGGGGAGGAATGACGATGTATCAGTTTTCGAAGGATTTATATGCGGATGTTCGCATAGAAGAGATATATGAGTTATGGCTTGGTGTAAAAAATGGCGAGTTAGACTCAGACGGTATGGTAAGAGAAAGGGGGGCCATGATTCGTGTATTTGATGGTAAGATGTGGTATACAAGTACTACGAATAAGCTAGATGAGATTCAGAAGGAGTTAGACAATCTTGCTGCTTTGGCAACGCCTAATCCAGATATCATGAATCATCCACAAGTGAAGAAGCTGGAAGTGCACACAGAAGAAGTGATACGTTTTGATGGAGAACGAGATGTAAGGAATATAACAAGAGCGCAGTGGAAGGCACTGTTAGATAGTTATATTGATGATTGTATAGATAAATCCATTACTGAAATGGGCATATGGTTTGTTGGAACTAGTTGTTCTCATAAGAAGAAGTCCTTTTATTCGAGTAAAGGTGCCCATATCGAGCAGGATATGCAGGAATGTAGCATTGCGATGTGGTGTGGATTTACCGTGGATGGTGTTACTACTTATGGTGGTAAGGGGTATGTAGAGCTTGAGCCTTCTAAGCTTTATGGGCATGAAGAAGAGATAATAAAAGAAAGAGACAGATATCTTGATTTCGCAAGACATGCCGTACAGGCAGAGCCAGGAGTTTATACTTGTGTCTTAGCACCTTGTGTAACGGCTATGTTTGCTCATGAAAGCTTTGGACATAAGAGTGAAGCAGACTATATGTTGAATGATAAGACTCTGCAGGAAGAGTGGGTAATGGGGAAGAAGGTTGGCTCAGAAAAGGTATTTTTTTGCGATGATGGAAGCATGATGAATCATGGCTACACTCCTTATGATGATGAGGGTAGCAAGGCGAAGAAAGTATGGTTAATGAAGGATGGTGTATTGACAGGACGTTTGCATGATGCGAAGTCTGCCATGACATTAGAGGAAGACTTAACAGGAAATTGCAGAGCACAAAGTTATTCGCATTTTCCTATGGTACGAATGACAAATACTTATATGGCTGCGGGAACAGATGACCCAGAGCAGATGATAAAGGAAGTGAAGGATGGTATCTATGTATATATGGTACAGCATGGTTCGGGTCTTGCTACTTTTACCATGAAGCCTTCGATTTGTTATAGGATACGTGATGGTAAATTGTGTGAGCCTCTTAGAGTGAATGTTTTAACAGGTAGTGTATTTGAAACCTTGTTTGAGATTGATGCTGTGGGAACAGATTTTGAGATGTTTAATGCGTATACATGTGGAAAAAATGGGCAATCAGCGCCAGTTTCGGCAGGAGGTCCAAGTATCAGGGTGAAGAAGCTTACGGTGAACTAGGAGGCAGGCATGAGAGAAAAGTTTAGATTTGAACAGACAATTTCCAGAGTGGAATATAAAGAAAGTATTCTACACTCTTTTCATCGAAGTAATGCTATTGAGAGTTCCTTTCGAGTATATAAGGATGGTAAGGTAGGAATTCATTATCAGGTAGGAGAGATGAGCGATGAAGAAGGATATGCTCTGGCAGTAGAGAACTTGAAGGAACGTCCTCGTCCTTATCCGTTTGAACTAGAGACAGGAAAGAGAAGTAGGGATAAGACAGAGCGTGAGGTGACGGACAAGGAGCTTATGGATATTGCGAAAGAATGTATGAATTATCTTTGCGACAAGTATCCAAGGTTTAGATATTCGGCTAGATTTGAACAAGAAAAGAGTGTACATATGCGTACAAATGAAAAGGGTATGGAGTATGCCAATACGGACTGTGCGATAAGCATATCTGTTGGATATAAGCATATGGATAGTAAAGATATTTTGGATGGTTCATTTAATTTTAGCTTGAGAGATTTTGATATAGATGTATTTACTAAGATGGCAGACAATTATCTGGCAAATTATGAGAAGGCAGTAGAGCTTCCTGAGGAAGTTATTATCGATACACAGTATTATGGTTTGCTAGGAGCATTGGATTCACATTTGAATGGAGAGAATATTGCCTTAAAGACTTCCTTACTGACGGATAAGATTGGGAAGCAGGTGTTCTCGGAGGAGTTTACGTTGTTGCATGATGTCAGTGATGAGGAGTGTTGGTTCAATTGCTTCTGGGATGGAGATGGCTGTGTAATTGAAAGAGACAAACAAGTTTTTATTGATAAGGGAGTTGTGCTTTCTGGTTATGCAGATAAGAAGAGTGCAAAGAAATACAACATTCCACATACGAAAAATGCATATCGTACTTTTTCGGATATTCCAGGTGCTGGTGGTTTGAATTTAAGGATTGCACGAAGTAATAAGACAGTTAAAGAGCTACTTGATGGAAGATATTGTGTGATTCCTGTTATTTGTGGCGGCGGAGGTTTTGAAGATAATGGTGATTATACAATGCCAGTTCAGAGTGCATTTCTTTCTGATGGAGAAAAGATATTAGGAAAGCTACCACCATTTACGATAGTGAGTAGTATGTTTGATATGTTTGGAAAGGATTTTATTGGAGTGGGAGCTGATAATCCGATTTATAATGATAAGCAGATTTTGTTTAGAGTGAGAAAAAGTGATATTTTATAAAGATGATTGTTGAATAGAAATCCTTTTTGTGCAAAAGTACCTACATTTTTTGGCATACTTATGGCGAGATATGTCATTGACATAATTTGCATGAAATAGTAGACTAAAAAAGGTTAAAAAAAGAAAATTCCGAGTGAAGTGTGGAGGTAGTAAGGCATGGATGGGCGGAAGCAGATTAGGATTTTTGGGATTGCGCTGGGGATCATAGCAGTGTTAATGCTGGCGTTATGTATTGGCGTAGCTCAGTTCAATAATCAAGAGAGAGTGCTTTATTATTCGGCAGCGAATGCCGAAGAAGACAATTCTGCTAAGGATTGTGCGGTAACCGTGAAACCACGAGGTGGTAGTACGGATTCCTGGATTAAGCGTGTTCCAGGAGAGACTGCAGATGATGCTGTTGAAGAGACACAGTATGCGGGTATTATTTATGACATGATGGTTGTAAATCAGACAGAGTTTGTGGTGAGAGACTGGACTTTGGAGGTTTTGATTCCGCAGGATAGTTATCTGAATAATGCGTGGTGTGGTCAGTTGGAGATTCATCAAAATGTGACAGGAGATGCTCGTGTTCAAGCTTTGGATTTGAGAAAGTGTATTGAACAGGAAGTGGACATTACTTTGGAGCATGAGGTTGTAATTGGAGATCTGATGATTCCTGTGTATGCTGGCGATTATTTTGTATATTTACCAAGCGTTGCAGATAAAGAGGATGTGATTGAGGCATCGGATGTAGAGAATGGTGAATACAAGAGTAAACGTGTAGATTTTATAGCTTATCATGAAACTTATGATGAGGATAAAACACCAGTTGAATATCCGAATGTGGTTATGCGCTATTATTTGAATAAAGAGCTGACATCAATTCCTATATTTTGGGTTTTGGTAGTTGCTTTTGTGGCATGGGTAATTTGCCTTATTAATGCATATATTGTATATGTTAAGACAAAACGATTAGTTGCGCAGACACAGAGAGATGCTGAGATTATTGAACAGTCGATATCAGCGTTTATGGGCTTTATTGATGCAAAGGATACAACGACAAATGGTCATTCTAAGCGTGTCGCGAAGTATGCTAAGGAATTGGCAAGACGTTATGGATTTAATGAAGCAGAGTGTAACAGAGTGTATTATATTGGTTTGATGCATGATTGTGGTAAAATCGGTATCCCAGATGCTATTTTAAACAAACCGGATAAGCTGACAGTGGATGAGTTTGAAATCATTAAGACGCATACGATTCAGGGTGATAAGATATTGGAGGAGTTTACTTCGATTGAAGGCATTAGAGATGGTGCGTTGTATCATCATGAGAGATATGATGGTGCGGGATATCCTGCAGGCTTGAAGGGTGAAGAGATTCCTTTCATTGCACGTATTATCTGCGTAGCAGATTCTTTTGACGTAATGAATAGTGAACGTTGTTATCAGCAGAAGATGACAAAGGAAGATATTTTGAAACAGTTGAAGTCAAATAGGGGTAAGCAGTTTGATCCAAAGCTGGTAGATTTATTCCTGACTATGTTAACAGATGGAACAATTGAATTTTAGGGGCTTTTGTGTGCACTCTGCACCAAAGCAGTCACTAGCTAATAATCGCGATAGGTATTTTGGTGGAGTTCAAGATACCTATCGCTTTTTTCATGAGTGACAAAATTCATATTTAATGATAAAATGCTACAGTGGTGTAAAAATGTAACAGATTATTAATATATGATTGATATATGATGTGAACAAAGTTGAGAAAGGAAGTAGTACAATGAGCAATTTTGCAGAGACAATGTATAAGAAATATGGATTTATTTATCAGATAGAGGATGAATATTATGCGATGGGAGCGAATATCTTAAGTAAGGTAACAGATAATGATGCGATAGATAATTTGGAGCTTCTTCAGAATGCAGTCAAGAAGAATAATGAAAGACAGATTGCGAAGTATTTAGACAAGGTAATTCGTATTGCAAATATGTATAGAGTGGATGCAACAGAGCATTTGAAACTTCAGGATAAGATGTTCCAGTTTGTGGAAACATTGGAGAAAGAGAAGCCGGAGGCTTACAAGAGTTTGCAGGAGCAGGTGTTTACATTTGATGAACTTTTTACCAAATACTCGAAGCATAATGGTGGCGCTATTTAGTCATACTGGACAAAAGTAAGATATTATGTTATGATAGCTTGTGTGATGTAACAAATTTGTAATAATATTTTGTGCACCTGTAGTCTAACGGATAGAACGGAGGCCTCCGACGCCTTTAATGCAGGTTCGATTCCTGTCGGGTGCATCTTTCTTCCAAGATTGTTCTTGGAAGAAAGCATCTTCACTATGAAGGAGTGAGATGAAAATACTGTGTAAACCGCTAGAATGGAGTATCAAATGAGTAATAATAAGAAGAAAAACCATGCTAACAATAATAGCCACAGAGACCATGTTGCAAAGAGTACAAAGACAGAGCAGCAGGCGTCTATTGCAAAGAGTGAACGTGTACAGGAATCAAAAGCATCTAAGAGATTTGACATAAAAGTAGAAATTAAGAAATGTGCAGAGTTTGTTAGTGCACTGTGGAAGTCTGTCAAGGCAATTCCTTCAGTGTCACTTTCCATGATAAAGATTGCAGTGTCAGGAGTGGCTTGTGTCGCTGTAGTTGCAGGAGTGGTCATTGCTGTTTTGCATAAGCCGGAGCCGGCAGAGATTGCAGAACAGTCAGTTCCTATGTCAGAGAGTATAGAGAGTATTGCAGAGGAATTACAGGAGCCGCTACAGAAGGATGCATATCCGGCAGTAAATGATTTGATGGTCAAGTTTTATACCGCATTAGCAGAGGGTGACATGGCTACTGTCAGAGAAGTGAAGGATTATAATGCAGATACAGAGATTATTACTTACGAAAAGAAGAGTGAGTATATTGAATCTTATGATAATCTTGTATGCCATACCAAGAGTGGCTTTGAGGAGAATTCGTACTTTGTATATGTAAGCTATGATGTGAAGTTCAAGGATATTGAGACAACAGCACCGGGATTGAATGCCTGGTATGTATATACAGGTACAGACGGTTCATTAAAGATTGATGGAGATATGAACGATTTGGTTTCAGCGTCTCTTCAGGATGTAACCGGTCACGACGATGTAGTGGATTTGTTTAATAAGATTGATGTTGAATATAAGGAAGCAGTAGAGCAGGACGAAGCTTTATATGCGTTTTTGACAGAGCTTCCGGGACAGGTTAAGACTTCTGTAGGAGAAGCATTGGCACAGCTTGAGAGTCCGGAGGAAAGTGCTGTTGCAGCGATGGCAGAGCCGGAGCAGACACAGGTGGCAGTAGAGCAGACTTCCCAGAAAGTAAAGGCAACAGCTACGGTTAATGTCAGAATGTCAGACAGTAGTGAAGCAGATAAGCTTGGTAAGCTGGCGGCAGGAGAGGTAGTTACACGTTTAGAACAGAAGCTAAATGGTTGGAGTAAGATTATTTATGAAGGCAAGGAAGCATTTGTAAAGAGCGATTACCTTGAGCTTGTCAGTGAAAAGGCCGATGGTGAAGCGATTGGTAAGGTTGTAGCTAAGACCAATGTAAACGTTAGAAACAGTGCCAGTACATCAAGTGATAAACTAGGTATGGCACAGGCAGATTCTGTTTTTGATTTGTTAGAGGACCAGGGTGAGTGGTATAAGATTAATTACAATGGTCAGGTAGGTTTTGTAAAGACAGAGTATTTTGTAAAGCAATAAGAATAATAAGTATATGATAACCCCATGTGGCATAGCTGCATGGGGTTAAAAGTCTGTAAGTGTGCAAATAGAGTTTACGGATTTGGTGGAAGTAGGTGTCTATATGATTAGATTGAATAAGTATCTTGCAGAGTGCGGTGTATGCTCAAGAAGGGAAGCAGACAGATACATTGAACAGGGAAGAGTTAAGGTGAATGGTCAGACTGCGGTTAGTGGTATGCAGGTATCGGAGGAAGATAAGGTTACAGTGAGCGGTAAGCTTATACAGCCTGTGGAGAAAAAGGTGGTTTTGGCATATCATAAGCCTATTGGAGTAACCTGTACGGAAAAGGATAAGTTTGCAGATAAGACGATTATGCAGGCACTGAATTATCCGATTCGTTTAACTTATGCAGGCCGTTTGGATAAGGATTCGACAGGACTTATCATTATGACGAATGACGGTGATTTGATACAGCGTATGATGAAAGGTGCCAATCGTCATGAAAAGGAATATACAGTTAAGGTGAATAAGGAAATTACACAGGACTTTCTGGAGAATATGGCAAAGGGAGTTTATTTGCGGGAGCTGGAACAGACTACCAGACCATGTGAATTGTCTCAGATTGGAAAGTATACCTTTAAAATAGTTATTTCGCAGGGGTTGAATCGTCAGATTCGCCGTATGTGTGCCGAGTTTGGGTATAAGGTTGAGAGTCTTAGAAGAGACAGAGTAGTAAATGTAGAGCTTGGAAAGCTGCCTGTAGGTAAGTATCGTGAGATTACAGGGGAAGAATTACAAGAATTATATAAGATATGTGGAGGCATCAAATAGTTATGGCTGATAAGAATATGGAAAGAATGAAGGAACTGGTAGCAGTACTTAGTGAGGCAGCAAAGGCTTATTATGCGGAAGATAGAGAGATTATGAGTAATCTGGAGTATGATAAGCTTTATGATGAGCTGGTGGGTTTGGAGGCTTTGCTTGGAACGGTTCTTGCGGGAAGTCCAACAGTGACAGTTGGATATGAGGCAGTAGATGAGTTGCCTAAGGAGGCGCATGAAGCACCTATGCTTTCTCTTGGTAAGACCAAGGAGAGAGAGGAGCTTAGAAGCTGGTTGAATGGTAAAGAGGCCTTGCTTAGCTGGAAGCTGGATGGATTAACAGTAGTTCTTACTTATCGTGATGGAGTCTTGTTTAAGGCTGTTACTCGTGGTAATGGTGAGGTTGGCGAGGTTGTAACCAATAATGCGCGTGTGTTTGCAAATGTTCCGCTAAAGATTCCGTATTCAGGAGAGTTAATCCTGCGTGGTGAAGCAGTGATTACCTATTCGGATTTTGAAGAGATTAATGCAAAGATTGAGGATGTGGAAGCAAAGTATAAGAATTCGAGAAATCTCTGCTCAGGTTCTGTCAGACAGTTGAATAATGCTGTTACGGCAGAGCGTAATGTGAGATTTTATGCATTTTCATTAGTAAAGGCAGAGGGCGTGGATTTTGCTAATTCCAGAGAGCAGCAGTTCTTGTTCTTAAAAGAGCAGGGCTTTGCTGTAGTAGATTATGTAAGAGTGACACAGGATACGATACTTGAGGCAATCGAGGGCTATGCGAAGGCGATTGAAAATTATGATGTACCTTCGGATGGTCTGGTGTTAACCTATGATGATATCGAATATGGACGTTCCCTTGGTAGAACTGCGAAGTTTCCAAGAGATGCGATTGCTTTTAAATGGGCAGATGAGATGAAGGAAACAAAGCTCTTGGAGATTGAGTGGAGTCCGAGTAGAACAGGACTGATTAATCCTGTTGCTATCTTTGAACCTGTGGAGTTAGAGGGAACAACGGTCAGCCGTGCGTCAGTACACAATATCAGTATTTTAAGAGGTTTGAAGCTTGGTATTGGTGACAGAATCATGGTATATAAGGCGAATATGATTATTCCGCAGATTGCTGAGAATCTGACAGGAAGTGATAATGTAGAGTTGCCTAAGTGCTGTCCTGTTTGTGGTGGAGCAACAGAAGTAAAAGCGGTAAATGAGGTACAGTCCTTGTATTGTACGAATCCTCGATGTGATGCGAAGAAGATTAAGGCATTTACGTTGTTTGTAAGTCGTGATGCCATGAATATTGATGGATTATCAGAAGCTACTCTTGAAAAATTAATTGCCAAAGGTTTTATCCATGAGTATAAGGACATTTTCCACTTAGACAGATATAAGGCTGATATTGTGGAGATGGAGGGCTTTGGAGAGAAGTCGTATCAGAATCTGATTGCAAGTATAGATGCGGCTAGAAATGTAACGCTTCCAAAGCTGGTTTATAGTCTTGGAATCAGTAATATCGGACTTGCGAATGCAAAGGTAATCTGTCGTTATTTCAAGTTTGATTTAGAGGCTATGCGTAACGCTGATGTGGAGGAGTTAAGTCAGATAGATGGTATCGGTGCGGTGATTGGTCAGGCATTTGTGGACTATTTCGCTGATGAAGAGAATGTAGCAAGATTGCAGAATCTTCTTCCTGAGCTTCAGATTGAGAAGGAGGAAGTAGATGAGTCTGCACAGACGCTTACAGGTATGGTCTTTGTTGTAACGGGAAGTCTGGAGCATTTTGAGAATCGTAACGAGCTTAAGGATGTGATTGAGAAGAAGGGCGGCAAGGTGACAGGAAGTGTTACTTCTAAGACTACTTGTCTCATTAATAATGATATTACATCGAATTCTTCTAAGAATAAGAAGGCGAAGGAGCTTGGGGTGCCGATTCTGACTGAGGAAGATTTCTTGAAAAACTATTTCTAACATGATATTCTATCATGTATAGGAAAATTTAGGAGGAACATTATGCCAATTAAGATACAGAGTGATTTACCGGCAAAAGAAATATTGGAAAATGAGAATATATTTGTCATGGACGAGAATCGTGCCATGCATCAGGACATTCGTCCTTTGCAGGTCTGCATCTTGAATCTGATGCCGATTAAGCAGGATACAGAGTTACAGCTTCTTAGAGCTTTGTCAAATACACCATTGCAGGTGGATGTGACATTTCTTATGGTTACAAGCCATGTGTCACAGAATACCTCTGCGAACCATTTGAATCGCTTTTATACAACATTTGAGGAGATTAAGAATAAGCGTTTTGATGGAATGATTATCACAGGTGCACCTGTTGAAGATATTACCTTTGAAGAAGTAGACTACTGGGATGAGCTTTGTATGATTATGGATTGGGCAGAAAGCCATGTAACTTCTACGCTTCATATTTGTTGGGGGGCACAGGCAGGTTTCTATCATTATTACGGCATTCAGAAGAGACTGCTTTCAGAAAAGCTGTTTGGCCTTTATTCTCATAAGGTGGAGAATCGCAAGGTGCCGTTGGTGCGAGGTTTTGATGATTATTTCCTGGCACCACATAGCCGTCATACAGAGACTCCGGCAGATGATATTCATGCTTGTGAAGCGATTACAGTATTAGCTGAGTCGCCTGAGGCGGGGGTATTTTTGGCTTATTCTGAGAATGGAAAGAAGATATTTGTAAATGGTCATCCGGAGTATGACAGATATACTTTGGATAAGGAATACAAGCGAGACCTTGGTAAGGGCTTGCCAATTCATATTCCGAGAAATTATTATCCTAATGATGATGCTTCTCAGAGACCTGATTTGCAGTGGCGTTCGCACAGTAATAATTTATATACCAATTGGTTGAATTACTACGTATATCAGGCTACTCCATATGAGTGGTAAAAAGTTACATAAAAACTAACAAATACATTGCGTTGATGGAATAAAGTGAGTATAATATAATAATGTGAAAATGTAGAGTGCACTTAGTTTACCTAGTTAAGACTACTCTATGAGAAACTGGAGGTTGTTATATGATTAACATTAAGGATTTATACCGTAATTACAAAGATTATGCGGACAAGGAAGTAACCATCGGTGGTTGGCTTAGAAGTAGAAGAGATTCTAAGACTTTTGGTTTCCTTGTAGTTAACGATGGAACATTTTTTGAGCCTTTGCAGGTAGTTTATAGTGATGCATTGGATAATTTCAATAATATTTCTAAGTTAAATGTAGGTGCGGCAGTAATCGTTAAGGGTATTGTTACATTGACACCTCAGGCAAAGCAGCCATTTGAGATTCAGGCTACAGAGGTAGTAATTGAGGGAGACTCAACACCTGATTATCCATTACAGAAGAAGCGTCACAGCTTTGAGTATTTGAGAACGATTTCACATCTTCGTCCTCGTTCAAATACATTCCAGGCTGTATTTAGAGTGCGTTCTTTATGTGCATATGCGATTCATAAGTTCTTCCAGGAGAGAGATTTTGTATATGTTCACACACCATTGATTACAGGAAGTGACTGTGAGGGCGCCGGAGAGATGTTCCAGGTAACCACACTTGATTTGAATAATATTCCTATGACAGAGGATGGTAAGGTTGATTTTAGCAAGGATTTCTTTAATAAGCCTACTAATCTTACTGTAAGCGGACAGCTTAACGGTGAGACATATGCTATGGCATTTAAGAATATCTATACATTTGGACCAACATTCCGTGCAGAGAATTCTAATACAACACGTCATGCGGCAGAGTTCTGGATGATTGAGCCTGAGATTGCATTTGCTGATTTGAAGGATGATATGATGCTTGCCGAGAGCATGCTTAAGTACGTGATTAACTATGTATTAGAGAATGCACCTGAGGAGATGGAGTTCTTCAATCAGTTTGTAGATAAGGGATTAATCGAGAGATTACAGCATGTTGCAAACTCTGAGTTTGGACATATCACATATACAGATGCGATTACAGAGTTAGAGAAGCACAATGATGAGTTTGAATACAAGGTATCATGGGGCTGTGATTTACAGACAGAGCATGAGAGATATTTAACAGAGAAGCTGTTTGGACGTCCTGTCTTCGTTACAGATTATCCAAAGGAGATTAAGGCGTTCTATATGAAGCTTAATGAGGATGGCAAGACTGTTGCTGCTATGGACTGCCTTGTGCCGGGTATTGGTGAGATTATTGGTGGTAGCCAGAGAGAGGATAAGCTTGATATTCTTGAAGCAAGAATGAAGGAGTGTAATCTCAACCCTGAGGATTACGATTTCTATATGGATTTGAGAAGATACGGTAGTGCAAGACATGCAGGATTCGGTCTTGGATTCGAGAGATGTGTAATGTATTTGACAGGTATGGGTAATATTCGTGATGTAATTCCATTCCCAAGAACAGTTAATAACTGTGACTTATAATAATGATAAGATATCATTGGTGATAAAGTATTATAAATGATAATATTATTGTAAAGGTTGGAAGTTGCTTTCAACCTTTACATTTATACAGTTGGGAGTATTCCTACTGATATATGAGGAGGCAAAGTATGGAACAGTTTATACCTGAAGGCTATAAGCCGGCTCTTGGATTGAAGGATACAGAGATTGCAATCAAGAGAGTAAAGGATTTCTTCGAAAGAGAGCTTGCAACGCAGCTTAATTTACATCGTGTTTCAGCACCGCTGTTTGTAACACCGGAGTCGGGGTTGAATGATAACTTAAATGGTGTGGAGAGACCTGTATCATTTGGTATCAAAGAGCTTGATGACAGAGAGGTTGAGATTGTACATTCTCTCGCAAAGTGGAAGAGAATGGCACTTGGACGTTATGGATTTAATGTTGGTGAAGGTTTGTATACTGATATGAACGCGATTCGCCGCGATGAAGAGACAGATAATATTCATTCCATTTACGTAGACCAGTGGGATTGGGAGAAGGTTATTACGAAAGAGCAGCGTACGATGGAGATGCTTAAGAAGAGTGTTAAGGAAGTATACGAAGCACTGCGTGTAACAGAGAAGTATATGGCGAATAAGTATGATTACATAGACTGTATTTTACCGGAGGAGATTACTTTTATTACTTCTCAAGAGTTAGAAGATATGTATCCTAACTGTACAGCCAAGGAGCGTGAGTATAATATCGCAAAACTTAAGGGTGCGGTATTTATCATGCAAATTGGTGGTGTGTTAAACTCAGGTGAGAGACATGATGGTCGTGCTCCGGACTATGATGACTGGAAGTTGAACGGTGATATTATTGTATATTATCCTGTCATTGATATTGCGTTAGAGTTATCCTCTATGGGTATTCGTGTCGATGAGGATGCGTTAAGAGAGCAGCTTGATATTGCCGGCTGTCCTGAGAGAGCAGAGCTTGCTTTCCAGAAGGCACTACTTAACAAGGAGCTTCCATATACCATCGGAGGAGGTATCGGTCAGTCAAGAATCTGTATGTTCTTTTTGAGAAAGGCTCATATCGGTGAGGTTCAGGTATCGATTTGGCCGGAGGATACGATTGAGTATGCACATAGCAAGGGTGTAACAATTTTATAGTAAGTATAAGGCGCTTGTCATGAGGCAGGCGTCTTTTGTATACAAAATATTCTGT
>SVFJ01000168.1 GCA_015056925.1 Lachnospiraceae bacterium
CTCATCAGTTATCGGTAAGAAGGAGCCTTTGCCGCATCCACAGAATTGTCGAACTGAATGTCCTTATGGCTATGGCAGAGCCTTCTGCTTTCCATGTATGGCA
This sequence comes from Lachnospiraceae bacterium, assembly GCA_015056925.1. Classification (GTDB taxonomy): domain Bacteria; phylum Bacillota; class Clostridia; order Lachnospirales; family Lachnospiraceae; genus COE1. The sequence continues at coordinate 104 of SVFJ01000168.1, forward strand.
AAGATTATGGCAGAGCATAATGCTGCTAAGAGGAGTGCGCAGGAAGCATAAACATGTATTTTGATTATTTTTATGGGGAACAGGCAGAGCAATATTCATTTTATCGAATTCCAAAGGTTCTTATAACTGATGATGCTTTCGAGACGTTATCAACGGATGCAAAAGTGCTTTATAGCCTGTTTCTGGATAGAGTGTCATTATCATTCAACAGTGGATGGGTGGATGAGTATGGCAGGGTGTATATCATTTACACAATTAGAAGCATACAGAGAGATTTGCATTGTGCAGTGAAAAAGGCTGTTAAACTCGTGAAGGAATTGGAGCAGTTTGGGCTTATAGAAAAGGTGAATCGTGGGCAGGGAAAACCTGCTCTTATTTATGTGAAAAACTTTTATGGAGTGTTGTCAAAAGGAGAAGTCTTGACTTGTCAAAACCACAACTCTAGTGTTGTCAAAAGCACAACTCTAGAACTGTCAAAAGCACAACCAAATAATACTAATATTAATAATACTGAGATTATTTATACTGATCCTATCCTATCCGAGGCGAATGTGGATAAGGATAAGGATGAGGATGAGGATAGGGATGCGTACTACCGCTATTTTTATGATCAGTTGGAGATGGATATTATGCGTGAAAGATATCCATATGACAAAGAGGTATTGGATGCTTTGTTAGATATGGTGTTGGATGTGGTCTGCTCTAGGAGAAAGACTATCCGTATTGCAGGGGATGATAAGGCGGTTAATGTAGTTAAGGCGCAGTTTATGAAGCTTCATGCTGGACATGTGGAGTATGTGTTGGATGGACTCAAAAATAGCGCATCTAAAGTGCGTAATATCAAGCAGTATATTTTGGCGGCACTATATAATGCTCCACTTACAATGCAAAGTTATTATCAAGCCTGGGTCAATCATGATATGGCCACAGGAAAATTATACGGAGGTACAGATGAAAGAGATTGAAATTAATATTCAGTTAGATCCTGTGGAAGATGGAGCAATTGTGATTCCCAAGCAGGTAGTAAGAGAAGATAGGGGTGCCTTGATTATAGGTACCAATGGAGAATTCCGTTTTGCAAAAGAAGCGGAAGTATACGAAATCCTTGATAGATTGGGCATTAACTGTGCAGCTGATTATATGGGGATGACTGATTATATGACAGTATTTAATTCAAAGAAGGTACTAAATACCGGAGGATGCCAGTTTGTTGTAGGTTCTGTGATGATTATTAAGGGTACAGAGCGCGGTATTGAGTTACTAAATGAAGTAGAAGCGGAAGAGGCGAAAATTGAATTTGAGAGTCGTCTGGCAGTGCTTTGTGGCGGCGGGATTCAGTTTTCGGCTTATGAAATTGGCTAAGGAGGCGCGTAAGAATGAGTAGAACAATTCCAAGAGCATATGTAACAGCAGCGTGGAGCAAGAACAGAGTGGATGCTGAAGATGAGGCAAGAAAGTACTGTAAGGAGCTTGTAAAGGCTGGATATTTGCCACTGTGTCCGGTATTGGCATTTAGTGGTGTTATTAGTGAAAATGACCCGGATGCGGAAAAGAAGCGCAGAGAGATGTCAGAGGATTTACTCAAGAGAGCAAGATTTCTTGTGGTTTGCGGGGATGTTATCAGTGATGAAGTAAAAGAAGATATTTCCATTGCAAAGCATTCCAAGGTAATTCCTACAACTCTTGCCGGAGTATTGCAGTGCGGATAACTTTCGTAGCAGGAAGGAGGGAGAAATTTGCAGGAAGATGTCGAAAATAAATCAGTCAACTTAGCTGTGAAGTCAACAAAGGTTACGGCCTCTGTACTGTATAAGGCACTTAAATGGTATATCAATCATCGAAAGCAGAAGTCCTTGGAAAAGCAGGCAGCTTCGGAGGATCCTATAAAGGGTGAGCAGTCGGTAAAGGAATTAATCGGTCAGGGCCAGGGTGTATCTAGCATGCCTATCGGAGATAAGGGTGTGCGTGATTTTAAGAAAATCTGTAAGAAATATGGTGTGGATTTTGCAATCGTTAAAGATAAGAATGAGGATCCACCGATTTATACAGTATTCTTTAAAGCAAAGGATGCAGATGCAATCGCCAGTGTCCTGAAGGAGTATTCTGCTAAGCAGATGAAAAAGCAGGAGAAGAAAGAGCGTCCAAGCATCTTGGAGAAGCTTAAGAAGTTTAAGGATATTGTTGCGAAGCAGCCTAAGAAAGAAAAGGAAAGAAGGAAGGAGCACGAGCGATGAAAACAATGAACATCAAGAAGCTCCTAATACTGAATATTCCTTATATTCTGATAGGAGCTTTTGCTACAAATTTAGGTGAGGCTTGGAGAATAGCAGACGGTGCGAACATGTCAGAAAAAATACAGGGTATGGTATTGGAAGGCGGCTTTGGTGCCGCTTTTTCTAATCCATTACCTAGCTTGCATCCGATGGATTTGCTGATAGGTATTGCAGTAGGTGCAATTCTTAGATTAGCGGTTTATATGAAAGGCAAGAATGCCAAGAAGTACAGGCATAATGTAGAGTATGGTTCTGCAAGATGGGGCACACATGCTGATATAGAACCGTTTTTGGATGCGGATTTTGCAAATAATGTGTTGTTATCCCAGACGGAACGAATTACCATGAATAGCAGACCATCGGAACCGAAATACGCCAGAAATAAGAATGTGCTTGTGGTAGGTGGTAGTGGTTCCGGTAAGACCAGGTTCTTTATTAAGCCGAATTTGCTACAGATGCATTCGTCATATTGCGTCACCGATCCGAAAGGTACCATAGTTAATGAGGTGGGGACAGCCCTTCAAAAGAATGGGTATGAGATAAAAATCTTTAATACCATCAATTTTAAGAAGAGTATGCATTACAATCCATTTGCTTATGTGCACAGTGAAAAAGATATTTTGAAGTTGGTTACAACCCTGATTGCGAATACAAAAGGGGAAGGAAAAGGCGGTGACGAATTCTGGGAAAAAGCAGAGAAGCTGCTGTATTCTGCACTCATTGGCTATATTCATTATGAGGCGCCGGAGGAGGAGCAGAACTTCACAACATTGCTGGAAATGATTAACGCAATGGAGGTCCGAGAGGATGATGAGGAGTTCAAAAATCCGGTGGATTTAATGTTTGATGAGCTGGCGGAAAGAGACCCGGATCATTTTGCGGTTCGCCAATATGCCAAGTACAAGTTGGCAGCCGGCAAAACTGCTAAGTCGATTCTTGTGTCCTGTGGTGCAAGACTTGCGCCATTTGATATCAAGGAGCTTCGTGAGATTACTGCTTACGATGAATTGGAGTTGGATATGCTTGGTGACAGAAAGACAGCATTGTTTCTGATTATGTCAGATACCGATGCCACTTTTAATTTCCTGATATCCATGGTGTATACACAACTCTTCAATCTGCTTTGTGAAAAGGCGGATGATGTGTATGGTGGTAGGTTGCCGATTCATGTGCGATGTCTTATTGATGAGATGGCCAACATCGGACAGATACCAAATCTGGAAAAACTGATGGCGACCATTCGTTCCAGAGAGATTTCTGCGGCGCTTGTTTTACAGGCAAAGTCGCAGCTGAAAGCAATTTATAAGGACAACGCAGATACCATTATAGGTAACTGTGATTCCCAGATATTTCTGGGTGGTTCTGAGCAGACGACCCTAAAGGACC
>SVFJ01000033.1 GCA_015056925.1 Lachnospiraceae bacterium
TGGCGAATCGCCGCCGGTTCCGTACGTCTTAGAACACTTAAATAAAAGCACCTAGAAACTCTTAGCCCGTAGCTCTCGCTTTCGAATGAAACCTGTTAGTGGGAGCGCCGAGAGAACTCGACAAACCCGAATTTGTATAATTGCATCAAGTCCATACAATTGAACTTCTTTTAGTTCTAAATATTCAATCCTATCACATACTTATGTAAACATAATAAAGGTTGACGTTAGGTAAATGTCAAGAGGATTTGCCGTTATTATGGTAAATCCTCATAAATAATTTCTCCATCTATAATAGTATATAAGGTTTTCGTAAATAGCTCCATAGGATTCCCTGTAAAAATCGCTATGTCCGCATCCTTTCCCTTTTTGAGGCTTCCTACTCTGTCATCTACTCTACAGATACGGGCAGCATTTATTGTCATCGCTTTTAGTCCATCCTCTATAGACAATCCATTTTTCACTGCAAGTCCCGCACACAAGGGGAGGTATTGAATCATTGATACAGGATGATCTGTTGTAATAGAAAACAATACCCCTGCCTCCTGAAGTACCTTGCTGGTCTTTGGATTCATATTTTGTATTTCCAGCTTAGACCTTGACGTAAAATGAGGTCCTGATATTACCGGAAAACCAGATACCACAATTTCATCCACAATCAAATGACTCTCTGTTCCATGATCAATCGTAATATCAATATCAAACTCCTTAGCAATTCTTATCACAGTCAAAATATCATCTGCTCTATGCGCATGCGCTTTTAACGGAATTTCCTTATTCAGTACTGGTATCCAAGGTTCCATCTCAAAATCTTCCTTAGCCAGATTGCCACTTTCTTTGTCTTTTTTATATTGGGAAGCCTGAAATAGTGTCTTTCTTAGCATGCACGCTATTCCCATTCTAGTAGCCGGACACTGATTAAGACCACTATAAGTAGTCTTTGGGTTCTCTCCAAATGCCACCTTCATAGCTGCCGGGACCTTCACTACCATGTGATCAATGCAACGCCCCTGCGTCTTCATAAACAAAAATTGACCTCCTACTACATTAGCACTTCCAGGACCTACCATGACCGATGTAATTCCTGCCGCGATTGCATCATGAAAGGCTGGATCCATAGGATTTACTGCATCCAACGCTCGAACAGACGCTGTAATTGGTGATGTAGCTTCATTACAATCATCTGCAATCGTCCCCCATTTTTCCTCTGTAATTCCTATATGTGCATGTGGTTCAATTAATCCTGGTAATACCCATGCCCCCTTTACATCTAAAGCCTCTCCGTCGTTCTGTTTCTTTTCATAATTTGACATGTATCCGACGTCAACAATTTTTCCTTTCTCTATTCTGACGTATCCACTCTCTATCGGCTCACCTTCCATGGTAAATATTTTTCCGTTTACAATTATCATATTAAAAACTACCCCATTTCCGAGAATATTACTTACTAAATATTTCCGAAAAAAGAGTAGTCTATACGCTGTTTATACAATAAAATATCTAATATTTTACAATCGGTAACCTCACCTCTATCGTAAACCTATTACCATCTAAATATGCCCTCGCATCTCCGCCCATCTGCAAGGCAAATTTCTTCACAATCGCCAAACCAAGCCCTGTTGTCTTCTTGGTTCGCGAATAATCTGTAGTATAAAAACGGTCGAAGATTCTATCAACGTCTTGTACTTCTACCGTATTTGTCAGATTAGAAATACGAATCAAACACTGCTTATTCTCCTCTTCCAAAACAAATTGATAACCGCCAATTCCATGCACCAGTGCATTCTTCATTAAATTCTCAATAATTCTTACATAAGCCTGCTTATCGGCCATAATTTTACAAGGTTTTTCCGTAATACTTACCTCGGGCTCACAGTTCCTGCTTACAAAATCCTCATAAAACATAGAAATCGTCTCAGCAAACACATTCCCCGCATTGATAAGCTCTGGCTCAAACTGTAGCTCACCAGCTTCAATCCTTGCATATTCAAATAACTGATTCAGCATATCCGTTAAGTTATCTAGTCGATGTTCTACAATCCTTAGATATTCATTTCTCTTCTCCTGAGGCATTTCATCCCTTTGTAGCATCTGTAGATAGCCCTTACCAGAAGTTAAAGGGGTACGGATATCATGAGAAATACTGGTAATGCTTTCTCTATAAATTCGATTCTCGTTTCTTAATCGAACAGCCTCCTCCTTATGTTTCACAATCAGCTTATTAATTTCCCGAATCAAATCCTCTGTTTCTCCGATGGAGCAATAGGAAGTCAGCTGGCGGTTTGTTTCTTCACCTGTCAGCATACTCAATTCCTCTTTGATATGAGAAATCTGCTTTCGGTAACACCACAAACGGGCGAGCAAAATGCTCGCCACGATAATCGCTATTATAATTGTTACTATCAGTTCCCTCTGCATAGTTATTTCACATCTGCCTTTCTAAAATGGATAGCTCCAACACCGATTGCCACTACACTCCAAACAATTGCACAAACTACAGCACGAACAAGGAAACTATTATCCATATTTCCCATTGGACATTCAGAAATCAAATCTAAAATCCAATACTCACATACATTCACATTCATATCCATAAACTTTAACAGTGCATTGATTCCTGCTGTTGCGAAAGAAGAAAACATAATCATACATGCACTAATTGCAATTCCTGCTCCTAAATTACGACAAACCTGACTAATCGTAACAACGATTGCAGTTAATGCGGCTCCAAGTAATAATTGCATAGCAACGTATCCGCTAATTTCCACTAAGACATCTACATTTAATCTTCTGCCACCTAAAATTATTACTTCACATATTAACAAACCTAGAACCATAACTATCTGCATTACAGCAGTTCCTACTACAGTTCCAACAAACTTAGATAAGAACACTGTACCTCTACTATAGCCCTTGCCGACTACGTTTTTAATGGCACCATTTGCATAATCTCCGAATACATAAATGGAAACAAAGATTGCAACTATTAACGCCGATATACTAGAAAACATCATCTGTACAATATAAGGAATTCCCATTTCATCCCATACACTAGTAACTCCCTCATTTACAGTTAAACCGTAAGAACCATTTGCAACCTCTCCTTGCTGCATCATATCAGCTAAAGAAAACATTCCATATAACAACAAAACAAATACAAGCATCACTGCACTACATATATATAAACTCTTACTTCTCCATAACTTATAGATTTCACCCTTTAATAAATTAAACATCGCTTCCGCCTCCTAATAAATCCATGAAATATCCTTCTAAATCCTGTCCTGCCATATAGCTTTCTCTAATATTAACGCCACCTAAAATCAACTCTCTGTTCATCTGCTCCTGCAATTCAAAACTCTCAAAAACTCGAATCACTCCCTGCTGTGGAACATCATAATTGTGAATGTTAAGCTTCTCTTCTAAGAGACTAACTGCCAGCTCATCATTGTCCACAATCAACTTCTGACATCTTCTACAGCGCTCTTGCAGATTCTCTGCCTCAAACTCCTCTATTAATTCACCATCTCTAATGATTCCATAATGTGTTGCTATCTTAGAAAGCTCACCTAAAATATGGCTGGAAATAAGGATTGTGATTCCTCTTTCTCTATTTAGCTTCAGCAATAATTCTCTTATTTCTCTGATTCCTTCCGGGTCAAGTCCGTTAATCGGCTCATCCAAGATTAAGAAGTCAGGATTACACAGTAGTGAAATTGCAATACCTAATCTTTGCTTCATACCCATAGAAAAATTCTTAACCTTTTTCTTGCCCGTAGCACCAAGTCCTACAAACTCCAACATCTCATCTACTGTCTTTTTCTCAGTAATTCCAAGGATTCTCCTAACAATTTCAAGATTCTCTTTTGCAGTCATATTTGCATAAACACCTGAATGCTCTATCAAGGTTCCCATTCTCTTGCGCTGCTTCTCTAAGTCCTTAGAGCCAAACAGCTCCATGCTTCCCTCTGTTGGTGTTGCAAGTCCTGCGACCATTCTCATGAAGGTTGTCTTACCAGCTCCATTCTTTCCGATAAATCCATAGATTGCACCTTTTTCAATATGCATATTAATTTTATTTACAGCTCTATGTGTACCATATACCTTTGAAATGCTCTCTGTCTTTAGTACATATTCCATTGTGTATCACCCTTATTTCCTTTCGTTTCGTTCTTTATGTATTTATCATAGCAAGCGATATTTTAGAAACTTTAGGAAAAGTATAAAGAAATCTTAAAGTTTTATGTAAATATATTTATTTCATTTTAAAACCAATTCCCCACACGGTTTCAATGTAGGTTTCATCAGGATTTATCTTTGCAAGCTTCTGGCGAATATTACTAATATGCACATTTACCGCGTTGTCCTCACCTAAAAACTCCTCATTCCATACGGATTCATAGATATTATTCTTGGTAAATACCTTTCCCGGATTCTTCATCAAAAGCTCCAGAATCATGAACTCTCGTTTGGTAAGACGCACTTCTTGTCCTGCTGCCATTACCTTAAACTCTTCTGGTTCAATCTCGATATCTTTATATTGAATCGTAGACTTCTGAGCTACTGTCACTCCACCACTCTCCGGTACACTTTTTCCGCTACGACGTAGTACCGCTTCAAGTCTTGCTAACAGCTCGTCTACATCAAACGGCTTTACGATATAGTCATCTGCTCCCGCACGAAGCAGCTCCACTCTGATCTTAATGTCCTCCTTAGCAGAAGAAATAATCACTGCTACCTCTGGATGCTCCTGCTTAATCTTTGCCAGAAGCTGCTCGCCATTCATACCAGGTAGCATCAGATCTAATATCAATGCCATCGGTAGTTCCTTCTCTATATAAAATAAAGCCTCTGTTCCCGAAAATGCCTGCGACACTTCATATCCGTTCTGTTCCAACAATTCCTTTAACATTTGGCTGATGTCATTATCATCCTCTACGATTAAAATATAATTTCTCATGTTAACAACCATGCCTTTCCAATACCTGCAAACCTTGGGTCGCAGGCATAATTTTCCATCCAAAAGCCTACTCTGACACTTTATCATAATGTAGTTTTAAGAGCAAGTTATGTAAATCTATAGATTATTCCTCTTTACACAGTAAGAGCGTCCCTTTTCGAGACGCCCTTCATTTCCTATCTGATATTAATACAGCTTTCCACTGCCTTCCATCTGGTCCAATGCCGCAATTCTCTTACACATAATCGGATGACTAGCAAACATATTGACAATCCATACAAAAAATCCCTTCTGCTTCTTTGCCTGCTCCAAATAGTCCTCACGATCTACCATTGTATATAAATGTCTGTCTACCATAAGCATAAACATAGCTGATACACCATCGCTACCAGAAACACGCTGAGCTAATCTGTCTGCACTATATTCTCTTGCTCTTGATGCTATAGCGCTAACCAATGGCATGCTCTGTACAAACCAGATTGGTAAGTTGTAATGAAGTGTCGCATGTCCATAATAAATATGTGCCATTTCGTGGGCAATCACAAATCCCAAGCTATCCATATCATGATGCTCTCTGTAAGCCACTTCAAAAATCTCTGCATTAATCTGAATATACTGTCTGCGGAAAATATATGCTGAAAATGCATTCAATACACCATTTTCCTGCATAACATAAGCCTCCGGAACCTTCTCCATACCAAGCTTCTTTGCATAAGTCTCAATTAATTCATATACCTCAGGGAAATTCTTCCGTGTAATTCTCAAGCTCATGGAACGGGTATATGCATGCAGATAATATATTGCAAAATATCCGGCCACCAGTAAAATCACGCCATATAGGAACAACTCCAGTTCTAACGGAAAATCCTCTTCTGTGAATTCAAATTCCTCTTCATCATCCTCTACCACAACGGAATCATCTGTCTCATCCGGATTCTCTAACTCTGCCATTGCTTCTTCAAACTCTTCCTCAAACTGTGCCCATACCTTTGCACCCAGCTCTTTATACTCTGCAATACTTGAAAAGACAATTGCAAGCACAACAACTGTTATAATCACATTCAGCTCAATCAGTCTCCTGTACCAGCGTCTCTCCAATCTATGTCGGCAAGCCTTCGCTTCCTCTTTCGTAATCATTTCAATCTTTTGTTCTTCCATCTTTATACCTCCATCGCTATCTCTTGATAGGATGAGTATACATATTTCGACAAAAATGGAGATAGTTTTGTCGTAAAAGGACTCTATTATGTCGTAAACAGAGGAATTAACTTATACTACAATATTTAATATAAACTCATTATCCTGGCAATCCACTTTCATCATGCCACCATACTTCTCCACTGTGCGATACATATTCGATAATCCCAATCCATGAAACTTCTTATTTGTTTTCGTTGTATATCGTGTATTACTGCTATTTTTCAACAATGGAGCACACAGCTTTTTATCTGCTATAGTATTCTTCATTTCTATAGAATAATACTGCTTTGTTCTCTTTAAAGATACCATGATTCTCCTATTGTCCCTGTCAGTTATCTTCATACATGCCTCGATTGCATTATCTATTGCATTGGCAAACACCTTACAAATGTCTATCGGCTTCCAATCCAATCCTCTATCCAGTACACCATCTATTTCAAAGACAATATTCTCCTTCTGCATCCAATCCAGCTTGGCCGAGAAAACGCAATTAAGCATCTCATCCCCCGTAACCACCTTCGGTGACAATGCACTAATCTCCTGCAAAAGTCCCTCTACATATTCAGATGCCTCATGGGTCTTACCTTCATTTAATAGCATGGAAATGCAAGAAAGATTATTTTTCATATCATGTCTGATACGCCTTGTCTCTTCCTCTGCTGCCTTATATCGTTCTAGGGTTTTTAACTGCTCCTGCAAGAAAATCTCTTGATATTCCTTAGTACTTTGATAGTAATTACTTACCTGACCTTTAATTAGATAAAACGGAACCATCAGGCAAAAAACCATCAAAATGGCAACAAGTATTCCCTGAATTCCCTGTTCCATTTCCGGGTCTTGGCGCAATAAGGTAAGCATCATAAACATTACGATAATAAAAAATGTATATCCACCTAAAAACAAATATACTTTTCTTCCAAATTTTATGCGTACATCCTTCTTTAGATACTGATATTTCATCCGATAGTAACAAAATGCCATAAATACAGCTAATATAACATATTCCCTGTATTTAATACTCTCTACAGCTTCTAAACTATAATTATTGGGAAAGAAGTAAAACAGCCCCATCATTAATACACCTGAATATATCATACTGACTACAAGATAGGTATATATACATAATACTCCACGCCTTATGTAGCGTCCCTTGCATCCGTACAGCATAAAGCCTAAAAGCATACTGTATTCCAGCAACATCCACCACGCACTAACTTCTATTCCGGATGTAAGAATGGCATCGATAACATAATATCCCATTACTATATGCGCCTTTTTCTTATTCCACTCAATTCCTTCATCAAAGAAACAATGTAAAAGCACCATAACCATGGCAAGGCTATAATAATTCAATAATACAGTTACTATTATTTCTTTCAAATCTATCCCTTTCATCCTTAAATCGCAGCCTCCCTCACATACGAAAACAATGCTTCCTTCAACTGTTTTTCCTTGGACTTGCTGATTGGCAAGCTCATACCGCCCTCCATTTTCACCTCACCTTGTCCGATAGATTCGATACATCCCAATGCTACCAAATACCCTCTATGGATACGGAAAAATCCGTCCTTCTGAAACTCTCTCTCATAATCTCCTATATTATAGCGATGTACATATATCCTGTCCTTTGTGTGTATCTCTACATTCTGATTCTGTGCTTCAAAGTATATAATCTCTGATATCTGCACCTTTTCTTCATACTCCTTATTACGTACCCATATTGATTTTTTATTCTGCTCGCGTTTCATAAGAAAAGAAATAACCTCTTGCAGCTTCTCTACTTTAACAGGCTTTGTTAAATATCGCAGAGCATTCACCTCATACCCCTCCAGCGCAAACTCAATATGACTTGTTAAGAAAACAATCTCTGCCTTCTCACTCATTTCCCGAATCCTCTTTGACAATGTAATACCGTCCATCTGCGACATTTCAATATCCAGAAATATCAAGTCATATTCTTGTTTTTCAAAACGCTTTAAGAGTTCTATTCCACTTTCAAAGGAATCTATTACAACATCCAAGCTCTTGATAATCTTCTCTAATTCGTTCCTTAAATTGAAACGATATATTTCCTCATCATCACATATTGCTATTCGCATAATACCCTCTCCCAAAATAAGAAATATCTTCGTTTTTGTCATCGTATCATAGATTTTGAGGCTTTTCAATTATTATGTAAACAAGTAAAGAGTGCCACCGCACGATGACACTCTAACCCACTAATCACATGACGGATATCCATCACGAAATCCCATACTTATTTCATCATTGATTCTGCCGGCACAGTAATTTGCCTTATGTTGAAAATCAATGATTTGTAATAATTCTTCGTCTGTAAGCTCTGTTTTTGGTAGGTAAAATGTACTGTTAACCCTACATAATTAGCTCTATATATGAAACAAAATGCTAAATTACTGTTTTTCATATATCTACGGCTTTTCAATCCACATAACAGGTCTTACATAGCCATATTCCGTAACCAGTGTACCAACATCATACACATTACCATTTCCGCCTACAGTTGCTGCATATACAGATGCATATCTGCCCGGATTTCTTAGCCAGTAATTACAACCATGCGTGCCTATCACTTCGTCAGTATATCCATAGTTCTTGAATACTTTATCATACACATTCTCTGTAAGCGTATAATATTCTTTATTTGCCTCTTGGCTTTGTAATACTGACATTTCTGTTGCCTCAGCGATAGCGTCTTGACTATAAAAGCACTCTTTTGTCACTTCAGTATTGACTCCAAAATACTTCTTTACATCGTTACGACTTAATAGAAACAGATAGTCTTCTGTCGCTATTCCGCCTTCAACAAATTGTGACCCCGCCCCGGTATTATCCAACATTGTGATTTGTATTCTATCACGTTCTTCATCTGTAAATGCTACTGAATAGAACTCTTGATTCAACCACATTCTCACATAAGAATCTTCCCATAGCGGTGCTGTACCAGCTGTAGCATAAGGCAGATACGCCAAAGCCTGCTTACTCATAACTAATACTTTTCCATCTTTTTCTTCAAGTACTATCCACTCTATCGGCTCTGCTCCATTTTCCGTGTTACCATCCTGCTCCAGCGTACCTAAAATAATCGACTCTCTTTCAACCTTATCCTGCTCTACTACTTTCAGCTTACTTTGGGTTGCGCAAATTAATAACGACAGTAAATACACTAGCACAATTCCGGCCATACAACCAAAGAATATAAGAATTTTCTTTAACAAGTTTTCATCCTTATTCTTTTTGCATTCATACCATATCAATAAAACGAGTATAGCCAAACTAATCAAAGAAATAACTGAACCCAAAATCAGATTCTTTGGCACATATTTTAGTGTAAGGGTATGCTCTCCCTCTTCTACTCCTAAAATTGCCATAAAAGCTCCTGCTGCCGGATAAAGTTCTACCTCTCTGCCATCTATATACGCATGCCATCCTTCATCATATGGTATCGTAAATAATATTTTATTCCTATTACATATATTATCGAATGTAGCCTCCAGATACGAATCACTTATCTTCTTTAATGTAATAGCACCCTCATCCTGATATTTCTGCGCCTTTTCTAATCTTGAAACATCTTCATAATAAATAAGTACATCAGTAATAATTACAGCTCCTGTTTGGGGTGTTACTCTGATTGTTAATGTATCTCCATACTCAAGGTCCAGATAATCATCTACTGCAATCGCATCGTACTGGTCAACTGCAAAATATTTACCGGTGTCTACACCATTCAAGTGGATTGTAGATAACCGCATATCAATGGTATTAAGATACACATAAATTGGCATGTCTTCTTTTACAGTAAATGTATACTCGACATAGGCTTCCTGATTCGGGTCCAATTGCTGATACACTGCATACCCATCCAACAATGCCATGTTCTGCATAGTCGTCGTATATTCTGTTTCCTGTATAAACACATTTCCTATATTACAGCTTCCTTCCAAAAGCTTATTCTGAAATTCAAACGTATTTGTAAGCTCTGTCTGCATACCTTCCACAAACGCATCTGTTAAAAAGGCCATAGAGAATGCATTCGGATTCTCATATATATAGGTACCATCTATCTTATCTACATATACATAAGGCTCTTCTAATGCTGTCTTGGTAAGAAGATACTTAACGCCAAGAAAACTTTCTGCTGATAAAGTAGAACCTCTATTATAATCTACCCAGTTACCATTATTACGGAATCCGAGAGCCTGCATGAATTGCTTGGTAGCAGGTTTTTCTGTCGAACTGTAATGACTTAATCCTGATATCCCAAACATCATATTATCATTCGTATTTCTATTAAAGTTCTTTTCCATTCGATAAAGACTATCATCCGTTTCCTGAACTAAATTTGCAGCTGTTTCTACCTGGTCTATGGACAAGGTCAAATAACTAAGTATCATAGGACCTCGGTTTGCAAATATATCTACACCATTTATCCATGTTTCATATAACAAAAATGCAACTGCTATGACCGATGCAGCATATGTCATCAATCTTTGATTGATAATGACAATGAAAACACCTATTCCTACTGCTATAAAAGTAATTTTATAAGTATCCTCTATCAGGAAATGAAAGGACTTACTCTGCATCCATATGGCTAAAGCCACAATGATAGCTCCACTTCCAAATCCGTCCAACAATCTTACCATTACCTTTTCATCAATACATGCAAAAAAACCTTCTCTTGCAATCAATATCATGATAAAACTAAAGATAAAACTATTTCTATAAGGAAATCCTATCGGCGTATTGAAACCATGCCAAATCAAGTTTGCTCCCTGTATATAAAAGGAAAAGAACATAACAACAAATAAGCCTATGATTCCAATTTTCTTCTTCCAATTAATATTTCTGCATAAAAAGAAGATGATAGCAAAAAACAGTATTACTACTCCACAATATATGTTCGGTAAACCCGCCATCAAATCTTCTGTACTTCCCGGAAACAGCTTAACAAAGAAATCGCTCCACACAAAATTTTTATCCCAAGTAAGTTGCTTTAGGCTAAATTCCGCCTTAATACCATCCAAAGATGTTTTTGCCGGCAATAAACACCACATACTTAATCCACCGGCAAGTAACGAACCGATTGTAAATAATCCCGTAATCTTTGCTCTTTCCCTTATCGTATCTTTACATTCACAAATGCAGAAATATACAAAATACAAGGCACTAAAAATACAGACCATATATCCAATATAGAAATTAGTTATTACAGCATATGCCAAAGATAGAATGTACAAAAGATACTTCTTCTCTTTTACTACTCTGTGAATCCCCAACACAACTAAAGGAAGCATATATATCGCATCAAACCACATAATATTTGAAACATAAAAAATATTATATGTCATCAAACCGTATGCCGTTGAGAAAATCAGATTTCCCATGCTTTTCTTATAAGAATATTCCTGCTCTTTTTCATTGTTATAATTAACAAGTATAAAAAAAGTAAGTCCGCAAAGTCCTATTTTTATTAGCGAAATCCATGCCACCATATCATGAAGACTATGGGTTTGTACAAGTAATAACAGCATATTCCAAGGACTCATTAAATAATAAGCTGTAAAACCAAACATGTCTCCACCAAGAGTTTTTGAAAACGTATAAAAAAATCCATTTTCTTTAAGTGCATGTCTAAAATATGAAAAATATGATATATACTGATTATCCATATCACACACCAGCCAGCTCTGTTCACCGAAAGGATATGTTCCCGTTTCTTTACAAATCCCTAACATTGCGAAAAATGGTAGTAAAAATGAAATTATATAAAATATCTTTCTTATACAATGAATTAAAAATATTTGTGCTTTTTCTTTTTTCATTTCTAATCCCTCCGTTTACATAACACTATACGATATTTCATATTTTATAGCAAGATATCCCTAAAATGTATAATCCCCCACAAGAATTTCTTGTGGGGGACTGTCTTAAATCTTGAATACCGAAATTTCTGACTTTAAGCCATCCATATTGTCTCCAAGCATATCTGCTGTATGATGTAGCTTTTCAACACTTTCTAACAGCTTATTAGCAACCTCATTTACTTTTCCGGCGCTAGATGCCGTTTCTTCGATAATCTCTGAAATATTCTTTACTGCCTCAACAGTATGACTTTTCTCTGTATCTGCTCGTCCTATACTTGTTGTAATTTCATTGAGGCCATCTACAAGCTGATACATTCTTTCATGCATTTTATTAAATACGGAAACTACTTCTTCTACTGCCTCTGACTGTAATTCAACCATGGAACGAGCCTGATTTGCGCTGTCCACACTGTTCACCGTCTGTGCATTAATATTGGTTACATTATTTCTGATTTCTCCTGCTGCATTTGCAGAATCTGCCGCCAAACGATTAATCTCACCGGCAACAACCGCAAATCCTCTTCCTGCCTCTCCGGCACGCGCAGCCTCTATGGATGCATTTAACGATAAAAGATTTGTCTGACTGGAAATACGGGTAATCGTTTCAACAAAAGTATTGATATTCTCGGTCTCTTTACGAAGTGATTCTATACTTTCTCCAACCTTTTCCGTGATATTCGTTGTTTCCACGGCTCTTTCTCCAAGCACACGGACAATTTCAATACCCTGACTAATCATGCTTTCTGTCTCTGTTATCAGCTTTCCAACCTGTTCTGCTACCTTAGCAACCTCTTGCATCTCCTCTGACAACATATCGGTTTTCGTAACACATTCCTGTGCATGAACCGACTGCATCGAAATTCCCTGATTAATCTCATCTATGGCATCCGTGATATTCTTAGAATAGGTATCTATAATACCGGAAACCTCTCCTACTTCATTTGCAGATTCCTCCAACTGCTCCGTAGCATCGGTTACCTTATTTACCAGCTTCTTAGTATTGATAATCATATTATTGGCTGATTTTGCAAGTCCATTAAACTCATCTTTTGTTTTGGCCACTACTTCAACCGTCAAATCACCTTGTGCAACTACACCAAACTTCTTGGAAATATGTCTCATATTCTTCTGGATACCGGCAGCAATCACAACTCCAATTGCCAACACTGCAATACATGCAATAATTGTCAATGTTACTGTAATACTCTTGATATCCTCTGCCTGTGCAATTACGATGTCTAGAGGCACTAATGCGCACATAGTTGCCCCATGTACCTCGCTTCTGCTGTAAAAGAATATATAATCCATTCCTCTAAAGCTTACTTCCTTCGCTCCATTAAGAGATATCTCTTCTTCATTTTCCTCCGATTCTACCGACTCTTCAGATGTAAAAATCTCTCCATAAAAAGCCTCGTTATAAAATACCTTTTCGCCCTCTGATAAGATAGACTCCTGACCCTCTTCTAAATTCTCAAATATAATTTCTCGTCCGTTTGGTGTGACAAAACCGATGATACTTCCTACGCCCAAATCCAAAGTGTTTAAGAAATCTTCTATGGCTTTCTTACTAATATCCATCACTACACAGCCACTATTTGCCTGCATCTTAACCTGATATGACATGATGTAATCGACATCCTCTGACATCTCATAAGCCGCTATTTCTTCTTGCGTCACTGACCCATCACCGGACGACGCATCTGTCAAATATGCATCCAGATAAGCATGTCTGTCAATCCAACTCTTTATTCCCTTTTTTCCGTCCGATACCGTTGTCTGATATTCATCATAACAGCCATCCACGCTCGCCTTGGTTTTCGTCATAATCATATTAACGCCTTTTTTAGGAATAACATAAATATCGCTAATAAAAGGACTTAACGTCTTTGTATTTAAAATGTCAGTTCTTGTATCATTTATTATATTCGAATTTTCAACAGAATCTTTATCAAACAATCCTAAACAATATTTGCCTAAATCGGCATCAAAAGCATATTTAATACTTTCTGATTTAAAATAATCGCAGTTCAAATCTATGTATTGCGTTGCCATTCTTACTGTCTCGGTTGTAGAGGCTTCATATTTATCCTTCATACCATTTGCCGCCTTTTGATATGCCGCAATACCTATAATAATCATAAAAATAAGCGGAACCAAAAAGCTCACAATAATCTTATTGCGAATACTAAAAAGCATAAATTTTGACTTTACTTCTGCCTTACTTACTTCTTCCGAAGTCTTTTTTTCCTTTAATTTAGCCAAAAAATCCCCCATTTTTTTTGCATCTTGAGGTTTTTGTGCCTTTTCTTTTTTCTCGCTCTTTTTTAGAATATTCTTTACACCCATCCTATACCTCCGGCATGATACTATTTGTCTTCCTTGACCAGATGCAAATATATGACTACGTTAACGTTTGTATATCTTTCAACGTTAATCGATGAATAGGAAAACTTTTTGTTTTTTCAGTCTATACAAAATAATTATACTTGATTTTAGAGAATATTCCAACACTATTATTAATTTTTAGTTATTTATCGCAATTATTGTTGTTGATATCATGAAATATATAAAAAAGTGTTGCCCGGCGGCAACACTCTGCAAGAATCAGCTTCGCTGATTCTTGTTTAACTTCCACTACTTTTCGAGCACTTTCCTATTCCATAAAAAAGCAGATACAAGAAAGCACCTATACTTTCTTAATATCTGCTTTTAAATAATTCACTCTGCCAGCGGTCTCAAGCATCACTAGAATAAAATCCAAAGGCTTTTACTCCATCTCAATCGTTCCCGGTGGCTTAGAAGTCAAATCATAGAATACTCTGTTAACTCCTCGTACCTCATTGATGATTCTGCTCATCACTGTCTGGAGTACCTCAAACGGAATCTCTGCTGCCTCAGCGGTCATGAAGTCAATGGTATTAACCGCTCTCAGTGCTACTGCATAGTCATAGGTTCTCTCATCCCCCATAACACCTACCGAGCGCATGTTGGTCAGTGCTGCGAAGTACTGACCGATGGTTCTGTCAAGACCTGCCTTTGCAATCTCCTCACGGTAGATAGCATCCGCATCCTGTACGATGCGAACCTTGTCCGCTGTTACCTCGCCAACGATACGTACACCTAAGCCCGGTCCCGGGAATGGCTGTCTGAATACCAGCTTCTCAGGAATTCCCATCTCAAGACCAGCCTTGCGAACCTCGTCCTTAAATAAGTCACGAAGCGGCTCAATAATCTCCTTAAAATCAACACAATCAGGCAGACCGCCTACATTATGATGAGACTTAATCACAACTGACTCACCACCAACGCCACTTTCTACAACGTCAGGGTAGATAGTTCCCTGTACAAGGAAGTCTACGGCTCCAATCTTCTTTGCCTCTTCCTCAAACACACGAATAAACTCTTCACCAATAATCTTACGCTTCTTCTCCGGCTCTTCCACACCTGCAAGCTTGCTATAGAAACGCTCCTGCGCATTGACACGGATAAAGTTCAGTTCATATTGACCCTTTGGTCCGAAGATTTCCTCAACCTCATCTCCCTCATCCTTACGAAGTAAGCCATGGTCTACGAATACACAGGTCAACTGGTCGCCGATTGCCTTAGAAAGCATAACTGCTGCCACTGAGGAATCTACACCGCCTGATAAAGCGCAAAGTACCTTACCCTTGCCAACCTTCTCTCTAATTGCCTTGATAGAATTCTCTACAAAAGAATCCATCTTCCATGTACCTGCACAGCCGCATACACCACGTACAAAGTTATATAGCATCTTTGTACCCTCCTGTGTATGAAGTACCTCCGGATGGAACTGAATTGCATACAGATTCTTCTCTCTACACTCAGCTACTGCTACAGGACAGTCTGCCGTATGTCCTACAATAGAGAAGCCCGGTGCAATCTTAGATATATAATCAAAATGGCTCATCCAACAAATGGTTGTCGCTGATACATCACCAAATAATGGAGACGTTGTATCTACCATCACCTCTGTCTTACCGTATTCACGAACCGGCGCTTTCTCCACTCTACCGCCAAGCACATGCATCATAAGCTGTGCGCCATAGCAAAGTCCCAATACAGGAACACCCAATTCAAACAATTCCTTCGTATAAGTCGGTGCACCCGGCTCATAACAGCTGTTTGGTCCGCCTGTTAAAATAATTCCCTTCGGATTCATAGCCTTAATCTGCTCAATATCCGTCTTGTAGGAATAGATTTCACAGTATACGTTACACTCTCTGACACGTCTTGCAACCAGCTGGTTATACTGACCACCAAAATCGAGGACGATAACTTTTTCTTTTTCCATATTAATGACCTTGCCTTTCATCACGCTTTTAAATATGACTTTTTCCATCATTAATTATATTGCAATATATATTTTGTTGTCAAAACAGTAAAATATACAATATTTCTGACTGAAACAAACCATACATCGCCATATCGCCGAAGAACACTTTATTTAACGTAACAGGTGCACAAATCTCATGACTTATGCACCTGCTTTCCACTCAATTTCACTATGATTTACACCTTACTGTTGCTGCAAATATTTTTCCCTTGTTGCCATACCACCACGAATATGACGTTCCGCTTTATTGATATCCAACACACTTCTTGCTTCCTTAGCAAGACCAGGATTAATCTCCTCTAACCTGTACACCACATCCATATGTACCGTACTCTTACTAATCCCAAAATGTTTTGCCGCCTGACGAACTGTCGTATGATTATCGATAATATATCTGGCTATTTCCATGGCTCTTTGTTCAATATAATCTTTCAAGCAAAAAATCCCCTGCATCACTCGTTTATCACATTGTATGCAAGGGATTCTTTCATTATGTATGTTTTACCGACTCCATAAAATACATTTTTGCGTCATAATCCTGATAGAGAGAAGTATTTGTACCAAAGCCCGTTCCTGCAAAGCTCTGTGCAAGATGCACACCGCTATGGTTCAGTAACGAACCGCTTACCGTCACATCCTCCACCTCGCCGTCAAGTTTCACAAATTTTGCCACCACATCATGAACCAGCGAATCTTGTTTGATATGAACCGGCGAAATGGTATTTACCAAATCTCCCATTCTATGAATATCATATTTCACAGGAATATTGTAAAAATGATATTGTTTCTCATCATCTAAGCCCTTTGTCTTAAAACAATGATGACTGTAATTAGGAATTACCTGCCCCTGCAGAACAATTCCTACTGCACGCTCAGCATCCTTTCCCACAATATTCCAGCGCACCACATCCGTGTCAAACGGTGCTCTTCTTACCCCCTTTAAACGATACAACTGACCAAACTGGAGAGTTTCACGCCATTCCTTATACAAGGCTATCTGTTCTGCAATCTCACTCAACTCTTCCTTCTTCATATCGCAAAGATTACACTCATAACCTAACAGACCGCCACAGGCAATGGCAAAGCGCGTCGCAAGAGGTGTCACTCGAAGTGTCTGGTGATTCGGACAGCCTGATACATGCGCACCCATTACTGACTGCGGATACCCATAGCTATAACCGTTCTGTATTACACCTCTGCTAATGGCATCTGTATTGTCACTTGCCCAAATCTGCGGCATATAGCAAAGAATACCCAGGTCAAAACGATTACCGCCTGATGCACACCCTTCAAACAAAATGTGCGGAAATCTTTTAACCAAATAATATAATACACGATAAAGTCCAAGCATATACCGGTGCGCAAATTCACCCTGTCTATTAACCTCCAAGCCCTGACTGTAAAAGTCCGACATGTGTCTGTTCATATCCCATTTCACATAGCTGACCTGACCTCTTGTAAAGACATCACTCATTGCTTCAATCATATAATCCTGTACTTCTCTTTGCGAGAAATCCAGTACCATCTGATTTCTGCCACAAGCATGCGACTGTCCCGGTATCCGAACCGCCCAGTCAGGATGTGCACGATACAAATCCGAATCCTCACTAATCATCTCAGGCTCTACCCAGATACCAAATTCCAAGCCCATTTCACGAATCTTGGCTGACAATCCTGCCAGTCCCTGCGGAAGCTTCTCCGCATTATCATACCAGTCTCCTAAGGACGAGGCATCGGAATTGCGCTTTCCAAACCAACCATCATCCAGTACAAAAAGCTCAATTCCTACCTCCTTTGCCGTCTTAGCAAGCTTGCATAGATTACTTTCCTTAAAATTGAAGTACGCAGCCTCCCACGAATTTAACAAAATCGGACGTACCTTTCTCTTCCACTGTCCACGCACGATATGCTCTCTGACAAACGCATGCATCTGCTGACTAATCCCTTGATATCCCTTTGCAGAATAGGTAAGTACTGCCTCGGGTGCCTCTAAGACATCTCCACTCTCCATATGCCATTCAAAGGTGTCCGGATGAATGCCTGTCAGGAATCTAAGCTTACCATGGCCGCCCATTTCTACGCATTCCCTGTGATTACCTGAGTAGATGAAATTCGATGCATAACAGCTTCCATAGTCCTCTGTTGTCTCCACATTTGCCAGCATAATAAATGGATTTGACTTATTGGATGAATAGCCGGTCAAAGAATCACTCACATACTTTCCTGCCTGCAACACAACATCATAGCGCCCCATTTCTCTGGTCCAATCACCGTGGAAGCTTGTTACCTTTGCCTCTGCCATCGGAAGGTCCATCTGAGCACTCATAAGGCGTAATACCTTTACCGACTCTTCACCATCATTTCTAAGAACCGCATATCGTGTAATACAATCGCAATCCTCAAATACGCTGTAAACCAGCTCTAAACGTACATCATGATTCTTTTCCTTCATGATAATCGTTAAAGACTCTGCTTTGTCCTGCTCGTCGTATGCAGACGGCATACCAATCAGACTTCTCTTCTTCTCGATAAAAAAACTTTCATATCGAAAATCACTGGTTTTGCTGCCGTCTTCATACACAAGCTCCACAAAGGGCTCTCTCATATCGCCGACACCATGTGTGCCTAGTTCCATACAAACATCATCCAAGCACTGATTCGGAAGTGCTGTATCCGCAATAATACTACATCCGTTTTGATTGGAAGCCTTCTGCCTAAGCGCCTCCATCCCCTGCCCTTCCATGGAAATACGCTCTCCATAGTGCAGATTTACCAGATTTCCTGCCTCATCTGCTATAAAGGCATAGGTAGTATTCTTAGTATGTAACGCAAATAAATGATTATCTGCCTGTATCATTTCTTCTCTCCTCTAATATACCGGCGATTTCAGCCAGCTTTTCATCTGTAAGGATATACTTCTTTGCAAAGATAATAATTGCAATGAATAATCCAATTATCGGAATAATCGTCATTGTCATTCTAAGACCAAGCAAATTACTTTCTCCTGTGACTGCTGCTACCGCATTAGAAGTATCATCACTGATATTACAAACTGACAAACATACTGATGCAATCATTGCAGCTACACCTGAGGCAAGCTTTACTACAAAGGTCTGCATTGAGAAAATAACGCTTTCATCTCTTCTCTGATTCTTATACTCGCCGTAATCTACGGTATTGGCAAGGAACACTGTTGTTAACACAGTCAGCATACCAAAAGCAACAAATACAAAGAAGCCCGGTACCATAAGTAAATACACACTGGATACACCAAAGCACATCATCATTAATAACACTGCATAACCGCAAATTGCCATAATCAGGCTGGTATAGAATACCTTTCTGGTACTGATGAACTTACGAAGTAACGGATAAAATACCATCATGGAAAGTATCTGAATACCGCCGCCAAAAGCATTGAAAAGTGTATAGCTTCCCTGCCAGCTCTCTCCTCCTAAGTCATACTTAAAGAAGTAAATCAATAAATTCGAGGTAATGTAAAGTGAGCAGTTAATCAATACAATCGTTGCTACAACTGCTACCGCCTGGTCGTTGTGTAAAAGCGCCTTCATCATCTGACCAACTGATGGTGAATCCACATCAATATTGGACTTCTCCTTAATATTCATACAGCAAATCACGATAAATACAATAAATAGTACCGCAATAATTAACGCAAACCACTTAAAACCGTAGCGTTCAATTTCCTTTGCTGCTGCTCCTTCATGACCAATCTTACCAAGCATGGTTACACAAATCATCGTAATAATAGTAACAACTGCAGAACCTACGCCTGCACAGGAACGGGCAAGTGTTGACAAACCTTCTCTTTCCTGCCCACCCTCAGTAAATGCAGGAATCATTGACCAGAACGGAATGTCCATCATAGTATAGGTTACGCCCCATAAAATGTAAGCAATTGCCGCATATGCCACTAAGCCCTTGCCATCCAAACCAACCGGTACTGCAAACATCAGATAAAGTATAATTGCATTTAATATCGTACCAATCAAAAGCCATGGACGGAACTTTCCCCATTTGGTTCTTGTCTTTGCAACAATCACCCCCATAATCGGGTCATTAAAAGCATCAAATATTCTTGCAGCCATAAGGATAATACCCATAATTACCGCATTCACACCTAAAATATCCTGATAATAATACAACACATAGCTTGCAGAAAGCATATATACCATATCCTTGCCCACTGCGCCTAATCCATAAGAAAATTTTTCTTTTCCAGATAATCTCATTCTTCCTTCTCCTTTCGTCATCTATGACGATATTAATTATTTGTAACCTCAAATGCTATCTCCACCTTGCCAAAGGCTTCACTTTCCATAATCAGTCTGCCCTGTCCTGCTCTTCCCACACTCTTCACATAGGTTCCGCTCATTCCGCCTGCCAGACTAATTACAGAAGGCCCAATGAAAGCAATGTCTCCCTCAGTTCGTAGGGTAATTGGTGCATGACTGTAATTTAGCAGATTACCTTCTTCACTCATTGCCTGTATTCTGACAGCTGCCACATCATAGCTCTGTCCTTCCTTCAATACAGTATGAGAAGTCCGTACCTCAAGGTGTCCCTTAGTCATTGGCTTCTTTTCTACGGTCTTCACTACCTTACCGTCCTTGATTGCCTCATATCTGTAAACAGTAGCGGTTCCTCCCCAGTTACCAATATATTTACTGTAAAGGTCTACTGCCTCTTGCATCTTCATACCCCTAAAAAGAATACATTTTGCTGCCTTGAGCAATGTAGCAGGAGGAAGATTATTCACTCCATGCTTGCATGCAGACATCAGAATTGACTTTACATCCTCTGACTTTGCTTTGCTAAAGCCCTCTCCCTGTACCATCAAATCTCCGATAAAATCATCGATTAAGATTGGTCCGTGAGGCAGATTCTTAAAGCCTGTATTCTCCTTTGTAAATTCCTTGATAAATACATCATTTTTATATAAACGGACACTATCTGCATTGGTGATTGCATAAATATCCTTCATCAAACATCCCGGATGCTCTCCTATATCCATAGATGACGTAATCTCCAATACATCCTGTGCTTCTGACTGGCTCTGATACAAAGCTGCTGCCAGCTTAGGATTACGGAACATATCTGTAACACCGTGATAGCAAATTCTGTCTCCGCTTCCGAAATCCTTATGTGTATTGTAGTCAAACATACACCAGCCAAACCCGCCTGCAATATCCTCTTCGCCATAGTAGGCATCCATAACTCTTGCATGGCGAAGCATATGCTCTACTCTGTGGTCTTCACAATCATAGCTCTTAGTCGGATACATATGACCATTATACTCACTAATCAGATACCCCTTCTTCGTATCCGGTGTCACCTTACTCTTCTTCTGACAGCCATGGTTAAAACCCTCATGCGAAAAATCATTAAAAGCATAGACATCCTCTAACAAAGAACTCTTCTGTATGTATCTGACACCACTGGTCTGTCTGGTATCATCCAAACGATGAGCCACTTCATTCGTCTGTAAATAAAAGGCATCATTATCCTGAGACTCATTAATTCTTACACCCCAAAGGATAATGGACGGATGATTGCGGTACTGCATTACCATTTCTTCTGTATTTACAACTGCCTGCTGCTGCCATGCCTCATCACCGATGTGCTGCCACCCCGGTATCTCTGTAAATACCAAAAGCCCTAGTTCGTCACATCTGTCAATAAAGTAATGTGACTGCGGATAATGGGAAGTTCTGACAGCATTTACTCCCAGCTCATTCTTCAAAATATCTGCATCAAATACCTGCATGGATTTCGGCATCGCATAGCCAACATAAGGATAGCTCTGATGTCGATTCAAGCCTCGAAGCTTTCGCTTCTTTCCATTCAAATAGAAGCCATCTGTTTTAAACTCAACCTCTCGAAATCCGATTCTGTCCTCTCGCGTATCCAACAAAATTTCACCCTTATACAATTGCGTTCTTAATATATACAGCCTTGGATTTTCCATTTCCCACGGCTCAATCCCCTGTACACTGTGCCTCAATTCTCCTGCCTTGAAATTTACCGCCTCATTGCCTTCACTATCCAGCAAGGTCTGTCGAAGCTCATAGCCTTCTACTGAATTGATATATGTCTGTTCACCAACTCTTACAATTACTTCGCTATCCAAAAGAGGTTTATTCTCTATGATTCCCCTTGTTCTTGCAAATACATCCTCGAGATAAGCCTCTTCCTTAATCTCCAGATAAACCTCTCTATAAAGCCCCCCAAAGGTCATATAATCAATCACATGTCCGAAAGGTGGAATGTTTTGGTCTTCTCCACTGTTTACCTCTACTACCAGTACATTCTCCTGACCAAAGCAAAGCTCCTTGGTTAACTCCACCGTAAATGCCGTATAGCCGTTTCTATGCTCTGCTAATTGTTTTCCATTCAAATACACCTTCGCTGAATGTCCTGCTGCCTCTATGGTCATCAGTACACGCTTGCCCTGCCATGCTTCCTCGGGTTGAAAGCACTTGCGATATCCGCACACCATCTGATAAATGCTCTCATCAAAATAGTGATACGGCACCTCCTGTACTGTATGAGGAAGTGTTACCTGCTCTGCATTTGACGCACTCCATCCACGCTCCAACATGTCTTTTGAATATTCCTTCACAAACTGCCAGTCATGATTCCAGTAAATACGTCCTTCTCTCATGTCATCACTCCTTTATTCCTCGCATAATAATGCTTATCATTTCCTGTAATGCTTCTTCATAACCAATGCCATTCTCTATCAAAACACCCTCAGCAAAGAACTTCTGAATCGTTCCCTCTACCATGGTCTTTACTATCGGTATGGAAATCGGACGAATGACTCCCTGAGCCATGCCTTCCTCTAATAGTGCAATCGTTGTATCCCAATCTGTTGCCAGATATCTTGCTACCCTGCCATAGATATTCGGGAACTTCTCTTGCAACTGATACAGATTATTCAAACCGATATTCTGATACCTCTCCGGAAGAACTACCATAATCTTCTCTATCTTTGTCACAATATCAAGCTCCGGATTCTGGGCTATTTCCCGTTCACTTCGTTTAATATCTGCAAAGCAGTAATCCGCAAGCTCTAACAACATCTCTTCTTTGTTCGCGTACACGTTATATAATGTTTTCTTACTCATGCTAAGATTCTTTGCAACATCGTCCATGGTAAATTTCAATCCCTTTTTACCAAACTCCTCAATTGCCGCATTAATAATCTTCTCTTTCATTTCGTTCATTGTATTCTCCCTTCCCAAAGGAAACTGTTCCGCTTTCTCAGAAACTCGGAAACTATTTTTCGTTTCCTAGTTTCCTTTATTATAACACCTTATTTTTGCTTGTGACAATTACCACATATTCACAAAAAGAACATTGTTCCTTTGTCGTAAATAAACAAAAGCTGTTAAATCCATTACGATTCAACAGCTTTCTACCATCTTTATACAATTCTTCTTACTGCCAATATCGGCTTATAGGTTGCATATCCTATAATAATTCCTGTCTTTGCTGAACTTGCATGCACAATCTTACCGTTTCCTATATACATCGCAACATGCCCTGCATAGCATATCAAATCTCCCGGTTGCGCCTCCGCATAAGTAACAGCTTTACCTGCACTTCTCTGCTGATAAGAGGTTCTGGGAATCTTATACCCAAATGCCTTGTACACTGACTGCGTAAACCCTGAACAATCCGCACCCTTGGTAAGACTTGTACCACCCCAAACATACTTATTTCCAACAAAACCGCATGCATAGATAGCGATTTCCTTACCCTTGGCACTACCGTTTGCCGCCATAATAGATGCTGTATCTACCTTAGCGGTTCCAATAGGCTTATTCTTCATGGCTGCCAGTCTCTCTGCCTCTTCTCTTGCCTTTCTGGCCGCCTCTTCCTCCAACTTCTTAATCTCTGCATTCTGCTTCTTTATCTTGCTCTTATAAACCTCTGCTTCCTGCTTCGCCTTGCTTAACTGCAGCTCATAATCATCACTAAGTCTCGCAAGCTCTGCCAGCGCTTCCTCCAGGCCTGCCTGTTCCTGTTCACACTCTGCCTTGGAAACCTCAAGCTCTGCATACTCCAGCTCCAGATTTGCCTTCATGTCTTCTATCTGCTTTCGATTTTCTTCATATTCTGTGAGCATCTTCCTATCATATGCATACATCTGCTCTATGTACTCAGCACTGTTCAAAACACTTTGAAAGGATGATGACTGTAATAATAAAGAAAGGTATGATGTATTTCCATTCTCATACAGATACTGAATGCGGAGCTTCATTGCTTCATACTGCTCCTGCTCCTGCTCCTGTGCCGACGCTAAGTCAAGCTCTGCCTGTGCTATCTCTCCCTGTGTAGTCTCTATATCCTCTTCTATCATAGAGATACTTGCCATCAAGTCTACAATTGCAAGCTGTACCTCTGCCATATCACTTGCAATTCCCTCCTGCTCCTGTGCCAGATTCTCCATCTCTTCATCGAGTTCATCAAGAGCTTCCTGGTCCTTTTTATTCTGTTCCTTCAAATCGCTAATCTTATCTGCCCAAACCGACATATTTGTATGCATCACCATTACAACTGCCAGTCCCACGCATAATATCCTTAGAATCTTTTTCCTCATTTACCATTCCCCATACATGCATCAACTCATTACTTAATCAACACCATATCTATTTTCATTATAGCATTATATGAACACATAAAAAAGTGCCTGCGACAGATTTCTCCACCACAAGCACTTCCATATTCTACATGTATTCTGATTATTCAGCTACAATATCCTCAACAACAACACACTTGAGCAACTCTTCCATTACCTTATCATAGAGTAATGTTGCACGAATTGCAGTTCTGCCTGCTTCGTTAAGATACTCTTCAACAGAAGCATATCCGCCCGCAGCTGCATCAGCCGTAGCTACTGACATAAACTCTTCCTCTGTTAACTCAATACCCATGTCCTTTGCTGTTGCTTCAATTACAAGGTACTGCTTAACTGTCTCCTCTGCTGTTGTTCTCATCTGCTCCTTGAACTCATCTACTGTCATTCCGTACATAGAAGTTACATATGTCTCAAGGTCACACTGATAATATGCCATACAAATCATCTCCATATATGCCATACTACCGTTTAACTCTTCCTCTACAAGGTATGCCGGAGCTGTTGTTACCTGACTCTCCTCAAAAAGCTTTGTAAAGATTGCTCCCTTTACATTACTCTCGTATGCAAGCTCTAACTCCTGTGTAAGAAGCTCCTTACCAGCCTCCCAAAGCTCTTCCTTTGACTGATAAGCTAATCCCATCGCTGCCATCTGCTCTGGTGTAACTGTTGCATACTCTGCTGTTGCACTAATAGAATGTACTGTTACAGTAAATACAACCGGCTGCCCTGCTAACTCAGTATTACCATAGTCTTCAGGGAAGGTAATGTTTAAATCTACAGTTGTCCCCGGCATAACACCTACTAAACCGTCTTCGAATCCCGGTATAAATGTTCCGGAACCGATTGCAAGCTCATATCCCTCGTAAGAACCACCTTCGAATGCAACGCCGTCCTTCTTACCAACATAATCAATCAATACCACATCACCTGTAGCTACTGCTCTGTCTGTTACAGCATATGATGTTAAAATAAAGTTATTAATATAGTACTCTGTATTCTCATCTGTTACTTCTGTCTTGCTTACCTGTACTGTCATTCCGTCATACTGGTTCAAAGTAACATATTCTGACATATCAAGCTCGGCAATGTCAACGCTTGTTGCTTCTTCTGTTGACTCTGCTGCCACACTGCTCTCTGATGCACTGTCTCTTTCCACTGTCTGCTCTCCTGTCTGGACTGTATCTGATGATACCTCCTCCTTACCGCATGCACATACGCTGAATACCATTACTGCGGCTAAACCCATCGCTAACAACTTTCTCTTCATAACATTACTCCCATCTAATCATACTTATTATTGTCTTCTAGTAAATAACCTATGCCTATGCAAAAAATCTGCCTTCGCACTGTGTCCTTAATCAGATAACAGCCTCTACCCACTCAAAAACACACTATATCTTTTATACCACAAAATAAAGCTCTTGGAAAGTGATATATTTCACGAATAAAGCAGCCTATCCTTGTCATATTTGATAGTAATTTCTACCATAATTATATGTCTACATTTTATGTTTTTTTCATCTTCTCAAACCTTGCGCTTTACCTTATTTAATGATACAATCCATATGAGTTTAAAGTTGGTAGGAGGTTTATTGTGTTCTGGAAAATTTTATTAGGTATTGTAATTGTTTTAGCAATTCTTTTAGTCGTATTATATTTTGTTGGTAGAAAGATGCAGAAGAAGCAGGCTGAACAAGAGGCTCAGATTGAGGCTACTAAGCAGACTGTTAATATCTTAGTTATTGATAAGAAGAGACTAAAGCTTTCCGAGTCCGGTCTTCCGGCTGCGGTTATTGCGCAGACACCTAAGATGGCAAGAAGAGCTAAGTTCCCTATTGTAAAGGCAAAGATTGGTCCGCAGATTATGTCTTTAATTGCTGATAATGCAATCTTTGACAGCATTCCTGTTAAGAAGGAAGTGAAAGCTACCATCAGCGGTATCTATATTACAGAGGTTAAGGGTATCCGTGGAAGCATGGCTACTCCTGTTGCAGGCAAGAAGAAGGGCAAGTTTAAGGCTTGGGTTGACAAGATGCAGGAAAAGGCCGGCGCGAAACCAATTAAATAATGAAGTACACAAAAAGCTCCCGGGATTACTGATATGTACCCAGAATCCTGGACACATTGATTTATGAACTAGGCACAACACATGGATGCTTCCCTGTATTTTACAGGAGGCATCCATTTTGTTTTTGCCTGAATTCTTTCGTTATTGTAATAATCTATATATTCTTCTATTGCATCAGCAAATTCTTCAAAAGATTCATATTCTTTTTCCTGCCCATAGTACATCTCATTTTTAAGTCGACCAAAGAATGTTTCCATAATGGAGTTGTCATAGCAGTTTCCTTTTCTTGACATAGATTGAATAACTCCATACTCTTTTAGTGTATTTCTAAAATAGGCATGTTGGTACTGCCATCCTTGGTCTGAATGAAATATCAATCCTTTTACAGACGGGAAGTTTTCAAATGCTCTGCCAAGCATTCGTTGAATCTGTTCCATGTTTGGGCTTTGAGATAAATCGTATGAAATAATCTCATTTGTATTCATATCTAAAATCGGGGAGAGATAGCACTTTCCCCACGAAAAACTAAATTGTGATACGTCTGTAGTCCATTTTTGTAATGGCGCAGTTGTGCTGAAATCTCTATCTATGATGTTATCTGCAATCTTTCCGACTTCACCTTTATAAGAATGATATTTTTCCTTCGGACGTTTTCCGGACAGTCCCATCTCGTGCATCAGGCGCTGGACACGCTTGTGATTTACATGGTAACCACGATTTATAAGTTCTTTATAAACCCTTCGAACACCATACCTTTGTTTATTACAGTCAAATATTTCTTGGATTTCAGCCATTAGTTCCTTGTTTCTGACCTTTACAACATCTACTTTGTTAATCTCGAAATAGTAAGTAGATTTCGCCATTCGCATTGCTTTTAACAAATGCTTTAATTGATATCCTTTTTGACGGAGTTCTTTGATAATTGCTGCTTTTTCGCCTTGAGTTGCGCAGCTTCCTTTTCTTGCCTCAAGGCGATCCGTTTTTTTATTACTTCATTCTCTGCCTTTATATATTCATTTTCTGCTCTTAACCTGATAAGTTCTTCGCGTTCGGATTCTGTAAGTGGTAATGGACTGTTTTTCTTTTTCATGGGATTTCCTTTGCATGGTCTGCCTTTTTTTATTCCTACAAGACCATTATATCCATTTGTCTTATATTTTGTAACCCATCTACTCAAAAGAGAATGTTCAATGCCAGCTGAATATGCAACTTTTTTGAGAGATTCTCCTGCAAGAACACGCGAAACAAACTTCAATTTTTCTTCTGCGCTCCATTCTTTGTTGAAGTTATTATGTTTTAGAGCGTCAATTCCTAAAGAGTCCTCAATACGAGCCCATTTCCTTATTGTTTGGTGAAAATTACTTTCTTTGATACCTTCTGGAGTGACTGGCCAAAAACCTTGGCGATACTTATCAACACACTCCACCTTAAATTCAAAAGAATAACGCATAAAAATACCCTCCTTACTGGGTGTCCAGTAAAGAGGGTACATATCA
>SVFJ01000169.1 GCA_015056925.1 Lachnospiraceae bacterium
CATATATTCTGCTAACAATGGCATATCTTCATAAGTTGCCCTGGGATTACGAAAAACTATATCAACGGTGATTGTCTGCCCATTTGATAATTCATGATTTATCATAGCTCTCTCCACATTAGAAAACTTCTCTATTGTAGCTAATTCCAATATATCAGCCGAAACAACCAATCGTCCGTGCCAATCACCTTCATCTGCAATAATACTCTCTGTTTCATATACCCATAAATTAAAAAACAAACTGCATAACAAAGACAAAAATAGTGTAGCAATCAACGAAGCTGCAATGACTGATATGCTAGATGCCTTATTTCTTTTTATATAGCTTAACGAATATTCTTTCCACATTCCGTTTACCTCCGCTTTCGGTCACTTACTATATGTCCATCTTCTATGGTTATAACACGGTCTGCTTCCAGCGCAATTTTTTCATCATGGGTAATCAACAAAATAGTCTGATTTAAATTACGATTAGAGAGTTTAAGCATCTCTATAATTTCTTTAGAATTTTTCTGGTCTAAATTACCAGTTGGTTCATCCGCAAGCAAAATAGCCGGACGATATATCAATGCCCTTGCAATCGCCACTCTTTGCTGCTGTCCTCCTGACAAATGATTGGGCAGTGCATCCAACTTATCCGCAATTCCTAGTTGCTTTACTACCTGCTCAAAATACTCTTCATTCACTTTTCTTTTATCTAAAAGAAGTGGCATAAGAATATTCTTTCGCACTGTAAGCGTTGGAATCAAATTATAAAACTGATAAACCAATCCAACCTTTCTACGACGAAATATAGCTGATTGTGTTGGTTTTAGCTTAGAAATATCCTCTCCTTCTACAAATACTTTTCCTTCCGTAGGCTTATCTACACTTCCGAGAATATGCAATAATGTAGATTTACCAGAACCAGATGCTCCCACTATAGCAACAAATTCTCCCTTTTCTACAGATAAATCAATCCCTTCTAATGCAGTTACCAAATTATCCTTAGAGCCATATATTTTTCTGACGCCTGCACATTTTAATATTTCCATATGATTACTCCTTCCTGTTTTGCACAATTATAACAGGGAAAAGTGACATCTTAGTGACTGTACACTCTTATTTCAAAACAAGCTCCTCCTTCTGGTTTATTCCGAGCCACAATGTTACCATTCTGCATTTCAAAAATGGAACGGGCTAGGGACAAGCCTATACCGATCCCATTCTTGCTAGGCTTTTTCCCTTTATAAAAACGCTCAAACAAATGAGGAATATCTTCTTCCATAAAACCTGTTCCCTCGTCCCATATCAATATTTCTACATAAAGAGGATTTTCAGAATAATCACAATGTATCTCTCCACCGTAATTCGAATGCTCAATGCAATTTTTAATTACATTCATAAAAGCCTCCATCGTCCACTCCAAATCTCCATCTATTTCAACACAACCTTTATTGGAAATGGATACAGAAACCGCCTTTTCTACTAACAGCTCATTCAAATTTTCTGCTGCAAGTGTCAATGCTGTATAGATATCAACCTTTTTGCATTCCAACTGCAATACTCCTGCATCAAGCTTAGACAGAGTCAAAAGAGCTTCTTCTAACCAATTCAAGCTTTCTAACTGGGCTTCCATTTGCTGAATATAAATAATGTCATTAGACTTCTTTAAAAGCTGTAATCCAAGAGACAATGTGGTGATTTTAGTCTTTAACTGATGCGCAATGTTGGCCAAATTATCTGCATAGTTTTCTTTTGTTTTCACAGCCTTATCTCTCGTCTGTCGAAGCATAGTCACCGTCTTGTATATCTCATCCTCCAAATGCGAGAAATTATCTTCCCTTGACTGAATGATTTTATCAAGCTTTCCGATATTTACACTCTCTAAATAATTCGTTAATTCTCCTATCCTTCTTCGGTTATATCTTTCTATATAGCAAATATGAACCATAAAACTCCCTATTATAAACAGAAAGACCATAAAGGCAAGAAAGACTAATTGAAATCGAAAGCCATCGTCAAAATCACTACTTTTATATCCATAGCTTAATAAGAACTCCTTCCCCTGCTCTTCTTGGCTAAATCCTGCTTGATATTCTTTCAAGGAAGTGAGTAGTGCAGCCTCCGTTTCCGGATGCGCTTCTATCATAGTCTGGCAAATGTTTGAAATATGCCGAAAGGATAACTGACGATAGTGATTTATTCCCAAAAACAATATTCCCATCATACCCATAAAACATATCAATATCGGTATTAACACTCTTATTCTGTTTTTACTGTTTTCTGTCATATGGTATCCTCCATTCGATAGCCAAAACTACGAATCGTTTTTAAGCAAATCGGATTATGCAGCTTTTCTCTTAGTCGTTTCATCGTAACTGTCAATGTATTGTCATTTACATAATTCCCCGTACTATCCCATATTTGTTCCAGAAGCTGCTTTCGTGTTACTGTTTTCCCTTTATTTTCCATAAGTGTTAACAGCAATTGATATTCTGGAGAACTCAATATCACTTCTTCCTGATGATAAAAGACTGCTAATCTATCTTTGTCCAAAATAATATCATCACAATACAATTTATGTTCTTCTCTTTTATTCGAACGGCGTAAAACAGCAAGCATGCGAGAATGTAATATTTCTAATGAAAACGGCTTACAAACATAATCATCTGCTCCCCTTTGAAATCCAGATATAATATTTTGAGTGTCTGAACGAACAGTTAAAAAAATAATAGGTAAATCCTCCCACCTGGTCCTTATCCACCCGCACAAGTTATCTCCCTGCCCATCTGGCATATTCCAATCTATCAAAATAATCGTAGGACTATAATTTAACAAAGCCTTTTTTGCTTCTTCAATCCTTGTAAAAACAGTAACCTTGTAATTCAACTGTTCAAAGTATTCTTTAACAGCCTGTGCAATATCCACATCATCCTCAACATAAAAAATCTCAGATATATTACTCATTTTCTATTCTCCGCCTATCCTTTTCTCAAAAAAGAATTAAGGAGCAAATCCACAAATTTACTCCTTAATACCAAAATATAAAAATCTAAATAACTAGTCTTACCACTTTTATTTAGCTAACAAATTCACACCAAGGAATGTATCAAGATATCGCTCAACACTTTCCCAGATAATCACATCAGGATCATACTCTTCAATCATGCTCATGGTAAACTCTGTTGTGTGTTTCCAAATTACCTCTTTGTAATATCCTTCAGCTATCGTAGAGTAGAATCCTCCGAAGGAATCTCCTACTAATAACACTACCTCATCACGATACTGTGCAGGGTCTGCCGACTCCTTTACAAAAGCATACTTAATATCCTGTGTATAATCTGCCTGGATACCTGCCATATTCGCTAAGTCTCCTGCAATCAAATCCTCACCCTCAACAAAGGTTACCGAATCAAGAGTAGCTGGCTCCTGTCCATATGCCTTGCTATAAAGATCCTGGAATCCTACAAATGCACCTACCTGATTCCAATGAGTATCGGTAGAATAGTATACCTGCTTCTGCTCCTTAGCCGCTAACAATGCTTCCAGCGGATAAGAATATACTAAATCTGTATTCGCCCAGATGTACTCCGCCACCTGACCTGCCTTGGATACCTTATTCACTCTTGAAATCGTATCCGGCATATACTCCTCATATACAATCTCCTTATTTGGAAGACTTGCTACAAAGAAGTCTATACCAT
>SVFJ01000034.1 GCA_015056925.1 Lachnospiraceae bacterium
AACACTGAAAACAGTGTGATGCCGTTGACGAAGAAGTCATGGTAAAGATAAAAGGCTCCATGGTCAAGCGGTTAAGACATCGCCCTTTCACGGCGGTAACACGGGTTCGATTCCCGTTGGAGTCATCCCAATATAATATGGCGCAGTAGCCAAGTGGTAAGGCAATGGTCTGCAACACCAGTATCCACCGGTTCAAATCCGGTCTGCGCCTCTCAAAGTTCGTAGTAATACGAACTTTTTCTTTTTATATAGACAGTTTACATAGTGTGGTAAAAAGAGATAAAATGAACAAATTGACAAAAAAAGAATAAGAAAATGTGTGCTATTGGAGAATTGACTAAAAACACCAAAAAGTATATAATTTATATACAATTAAGGTAATACTATTATCGCATGTACAATGCGACATAGGCATATAAATTAAGACATAAAAGCATTGTATTTGCTATACAATGCTTTTTTATTTTTATTATGTAAATTAACTTGTGCAAAAGATAATATGCATGAGGTGTGAAGGGTGGAAATATGGCTTTGAAACATTATAAAAAGGAGTTATTTGAGACAGTAGTATGCTTGGCATTTGGCGTGGTAATGATTGGAATTGGACTGATGGTAGAACCGGAGGTAGTGAAGGCGGCAGAAAATGAACCATATGGTTGGAGTGAGATGGAAGAAAAGAAATATTATCTGGATGGAGAAGGGAATCCGGTGATAGGATTACATGCCATTGACCACAAGATATATTTGTTCAATGCAGATGGTTCAATGTATACCGGTTGGACTGAGCTTGGAGGTAGAACTTTTTATTTTGATGAGACCGGAGTCATGCAGACGCAGGAGTGTATGATTGATGGAAATATGTATTCTTTTACTGCTTCCGGGGATTTTGAGACAGGCTGGTATACGGTTCAGGATAAGAGTTTTTATCGAGATGAATATGGTTATGATGTAAAAGGGTTAGTTAATACGGATAAAGGACTTTACTATTTGGATGATAATGGAATAGTAACCGGTGATTTTGAAATAGATGGGAAATGGTATCATACAGATGATGAAGGAAGAGTTTTAACAGGCGATGTTGACTTTAATGGCAAGATAGGACACTTTTCCGAACAAGGAGAGTACCAATATGGGTGGAAATATGAGAATGGTTTATATCGTTATAAGGATGAAAACGGAATAGATTATGTGGGTGCTCAGACAATAGATGATGTTCCATACTATTTTGATGAAAATGGTGTTTTGTTAGTAAATGGAACAGTGGGAATGTATGCTTCAGATGAAACAGGAGCATTAACAAGAATGGAATTGAGTCCGGATAATGTTCATGCAAGGTTGGATGAGATTTTACAGGAAATAGGAACAGATATTACAACGATTGGAAAGTATGTAAAGAGTAATCTAAAATATAAGTATATGCCAAAGCTTGAAACTAAAGAAGAAATGGCGGTATATGCGTTAAATAACAGAAGATGCTCTTGCTATTATTATGAGGCACTGACACATCTTATGTTGGAAAGAGCGGGATATGAGGTAATTACGATACAGGGTAAGGGATTTGTATATGCAGAGCACTATTGGTGTTTGGTATATACAACAAGAAATGGTGTAGAAGGCTGGTATCATGTTGACCCATTAAAAGGACAGTTTATAAAAACTGATAAGGAAATGGTTGCGAAAGGATTTCAATGGAATCATACAGATTATCCGGCAACACCTTAATGATATAAGAAGAAAAGGATGGTTTTATGAAAAAGGTAAAAGGGATTTTGTTAGGTATTGGATTGGGGATTATTCTATGCGGTTGTGGGGTAGCGGTTTCAAATGAACCGGTAGAAAAAGAGATGGAAATGACAATCGTAAAGGACGAGTTGGTAAGTACTTCTCATAAGATTGTAGAAGAAAAAGTGGAGATAGAAACAGTAGAAGCAAGCAGTGCAGAAGAGCTGGCTGAAGACAGAGAAAGTATTCAGACGGTTAAAACCAATGAGAATGAAAGCGGTATAGAAGAAAATAAACAAGTATGTGAAGAAATGGAAGAGAATCCTGTTTATAAGGACGGGGTAGTAACACAGGAAGATTTTGTGATTCAAATAGGAGATGTTTTGGTACATACCGGCGATACAATGAATACTATGTTAGAGGAATTGGGAGAACCTGATGATTTTGTTCAGGCTAGAAGCTGCTTCTATGATGGAGATGATAAAGTATATACTTACGGTGGAATTAGTATATATACATATCCGAGTAAAGCGGATGATATTGTCTACTTAATAGAAGTATCCGGCAATGAAAAGCTATTGTCCGGTATAGGCGTTGGAAGTACAAGAGCTGATATGATAGTTGCATATGGTGAAGAATATGTTGAGTTTGGAACCATGCTTGCATATGATTTATCAGAGAATGCAAGTATAAGTTTTCAAGTAGAGAATGATATAATTACTTTTATTGAAATATACAATGAATAATGGAATTAGCATCACATGGAATGGGATTAACCAGTCTTTGTGGTGCTTTTTGTGTGTCCGGAATGTATTTGTACATGCTTTCATTCGTCATTGTTTCTAATAAAACAGGGGCTTACTATATAATATCTACAAAAATAATAAAAACGCTTGCAAATTACTAAGAAGACTTTATAATTTAGGTATAACTAAAACATTTTAAAATATACAAAAACAAATAGCAAATGGAGGATATTATATGGACCAGACAATTAAGTACAATGAACCTTGGATTTTACAAAGGGCAGATCCATATATTTATAAGCATTCTAACGGAAAATACTATTTTACAGCATCGGTTCCGGCTTATGATAGGATTATGCTACGTCAGGCTGACAGTTTGGAGGGACTTGCAACAGCAGAGGAGACAACAATTTGGATGAAGCACGCAAACGGCCCGATGAGCGAGCATATATGGGCACCGGAGCTTCACTATTTAGATGGTAAATGGTATGTATACTTTGCCGGTGGCGAGAAGGAAGATATCTGGAAGATTCGTCCGTATGTGTTGGAGTGTCAGGATGAGGACCCTATAACCGGTGAATGGAAAGAGCTTGGTATGATGCAGTGCGCAGATGACGATGAATTTTCGTTCCGTGCTTTTTCTTTGGATGCAACTGTATTTGAGAATGCAGGTAAGCGTTATTATGTATGGGCTGAGAAGGTTGGCGTAGGTCGACAGATTTCAAATCTTTATATAGGAGAGATGGAGACACCTTGGAAGCTTAAGACAGTTCAGGTGTTGTTGACAACTCCTGACTATGATTGGGAGAGAGTAGGTTTCTGGGTAAATGAAGGACCTGCGGTAATTAAGAGAAATGGTAAGATTTTCCTTACATATTCTGCAAGTGAAACAGGTGCACCATATTGTATGGGTATGCTTACAGCAGATGAGAACTCTGACTTATTAGACCCATTATCATGGAAGAAGGAGAGATATCCTGTGCTTGCATCAGCTCCGGAGATTGGACTGTATGGTCCGGGACATAACTCATTTACAACGGATGCAGAGGGTAATGATATTCTTGTATATCATGCAAGAACAGAGAGCGTAATCGATGGAGACCCGCTATATAATCCAAACAGACATACAATGCTAATGAAATTTGACTGGGAAGAGGGTAGACCGGTATTTAAGTACACAAAATGATGAAAAGATAAGTGATAATGTGCTTTTTTGATAAGAATTTTGGTATGTAATATCGTATAATGGTATTTCGAAAAGGAATATGGAAAGGCTTGGTGGATATGGCAAAATTATTTATTAATGAGAAGAATGTAAAGGGACACATTAATGCTGAGATTTACGGTAATTTCGCAGAGCATCTTGGAAGATGTATTTATGAAGGTCTTTATGTTGGTGAGAATTCAGAGATTCCGAATACCAATGGTATGAGAAATGACGTTGTGGCAGCATTGAGAGAGATGAAGCTTCCTGTACTTCGTTGGCCGGGTGGATGCTTTGCTGATGAGTATCACTGGAAGGACGGTATTGGTCCTAAGGAAACCAGAAAGAAAATGGTTAACACACATTGGGGCGGTGTAACAGAGGATAACAGCTTCGGTACACATGAGTTTTTTGAGCTGTGTGAGCAGATTGGCTGTAAGACATATATCAATGGTAATGTTGGTAGCGGTACAGTTCAGGAGATGTCTGAATGGGTTGAGTACATGACATTTGATGGAGTATCTCCAATGGCAGAGCTTCGTAAGCAGAATGGACATGAGAAGGCATGGAAGGTAGATTATTTTGGCGTTGGTAATGAGAACTGGGGCTGCGGTGGTAATATGACACCTTCTTACTATGCAAATCTTTACAGAAGATATCAGACATATGTGAGAAATTATAATTCCGAGAATCCTATTTTCAAGGTTTGCGGTGGACCGAATGTAGATGATACATATTGGACAGAAGAGGTTATGAAGACTTGCTATGAGAATGCACCTAAGGCTTTACATGGCTTTATGGATGGTCTTTCCTTACATTATTATGTACATCCTGAAGGATGGGAGATTAAGGGAAGCTCTACTGACTTTGATGAGAAGGTTTGGTATAAGACGCTTGCTAAGGCTTTGTATATTGAGACATTAATTAATCATCATTCTACAATTATGGATAAGTATGACCCTGAGAAGAAGATTGGTTTGATTTGTGATGAGTGGGGAACATGGTTTACTTGTGAGCCGGGTACCAATCCGGGATTTTTATATCAGCAGAGTACGATGCGTGATGCTTTAGTAGCAGGTTTGTCTTTGAATATCTTCAATAAGCACTGTGACCGTGTAAAGATGGCTAATATCGCGCAGTTGATTAATGTATTGCAGGCGGTTATTTTAACAGATGGACCTAGGATGCTTCTTACACCTACTTATCATGTATTCCATATGTATAAGTATCATCAGGATGCTGAGCTTGTGGAGAGTTTTATTGAGGGTACTAAGACAATCGGTGAGGAGAAGGAGTTCATGGTTCCAAATCTTCAGGAGTCGGTATCTGTTGATAAGGATGGTGTGATTACCATTACCTTAAATAACTTATCAGTAACAGAGAGTGAAAAGATGGAGATTGCATTTGCAGAGTGTAAGCCATCACAGGTTACAGCTGCTATCTTAACCAATAAGATGAATGCTTATAATACCTTTGAGGCTCCGGATACTGTCAAGGAAGAAGAGTTTACTGATTTCAGTGTGACAGAGAATGGTATCAGCTTTACGATGCCTGCATGTGCGGTAGTTCAGTTCAGAGTGAAGTAGTACGGTTGGCATGACAGGACAGGATGAGCCAAAGAAGCGATGCTATAAGTGTCTGCTTCGGGAAATGGACCAAAATGAATATTTTCAGAACCTTCATGATTATATCGAGAATCTGGATGAGGATATCAAGGCGTCTGAAGAGTTATATAATGAACGCCTGACAGTATGTAAGGAATGTGACAATCTGTTGGAGGGTATGTGTAAGGCGTGTGGATGTTTTGTAGAACTTCGTGCTGCAATAGAGAAGAATGTTTGTCCTTACAGTAGGTGGTAGATAATGATAATCAGCTCTTTTTGAGTAACTTGTAACCGGATATGGTTAATGAGTGACTTAAGAAGAGCTTTTTATTTGCAAAGGTTCAGTAGAGTGTGTTATTGGAAGAAAAAGTTGGATATTGTGAAAGAGGAGATTAGGTTGCGTAGATTATGTCATATGGTGTAAAATGGAGAAGCAACTAATGTAAAACAGAAGAAGGATGTAATGGGGAGCGAATATGGAGAGAAGAAGAGATAAAGGACTAATCGCAGTAGTTATCATAATGAGTATTGTTACTTTGGCATCGTTAGCCTTGGTTGTGTTTATTGGTTTTATGTGGTATCAGAGCTCGAACAAACAGGTAGAGCTTACTGCGCAGGAGGAAGTAGATGTAGTACAGGAGCCTGTTGTTGAGGTGATGAATGTTCTGACAGAGGAAGAGCGTACGCAGGTAACAGAGGAAGCCCGGATAAGCTTTAAGGAAGAGATGAAGAGTTTTCTGACTGTAGAGAATCCAAGTACAGTAAGAATGATTCGAAGCTTTTTCCCGGAGAATCTGGTTTTTTATGATGATAAGACATATGTGTTTGCACCGGTGAATGATTCTTTGAAAAAGCATAATTTGAAGCATGCAAATCTGGTGGAGAATGACAAGGGAGAGATGGAATATATTGAAGAGGGTGTTGTTACCTCACACAAGGGAATTGATGTTTCGAAGTATCAGGGAAAGATTGACTGGAAGGCTGTTAAGGAGGATGGTGTAGAGTACGCCTTTATCCGTCTCGGTCTTCGTGGATATGAGTCCGGTAAGGTAGTGTTGGATGAGTATTATAAGCAGAATATGCGTGGTGCCAACGAAGCGGGTGTTAAGGCAGGTGTATATTTCTTTACACAGGCTATTACAGAAGAAGAGGCTATTGAAGAGGCTGAGTTTGTGATAGAGAATCTGGCGGATTACGATGTACCTTATCCGGTTGTTATGGATGTAGAGATGATTACATCGGGTGATGGCAGAGCGAACCATTTGAGTATGGAAGAGCGTACGAAGATATGTATTGCATTTTGTGAGACGATTAAAAATGCTGGTTATACACCAATGATTTACGGTAACGTCAAGTGCTTTGTCAGAATGCTTGATATGACGCAGTTAGAGGCTTATGAGAAGTGGTATGCATTTTATGATGATTATCTGTATTTTCCATATGATGTAAGTGTTTGGCAGTACTCAGAGTCAGGAAGTGTGAAGGGTATTAAGGGAGATGTGGATATGAATATTTCCTTTAAGACATGGTAGAATGAGATACCTTAGAAAGGGAGGCTTGGCATGACAGATGTAGAGAAGATAACGCAGCTTAAGGAAATGATAGCGAACAGCTCTAATATTGTATTTTTTGGCGGCGCAGGAGTTTCTACAGAGAGCGGAATACCTGATTTTAGAAGCGTGGATGGCTTATATCATCAAAAATATGCGTATCCTCCGGAGACGATATTAAGTCATACCTTTTATAGAAGAAAGACAAAAGAATTTTATGATTTTTATAGAGAGAAGATGCTGTGTCTGGATGCGCAACCTAATGCGGCGCATCTTGCACTGGCTAAACTGGAGGCCGAAGGTAAGCTGAAGGCGATTGTAACACAGAATATTGATGGATTGCATCAGGCAGCAGGTAATAAGCTGGTTTATGAACTGCACGGAAGTGTGCTTAGAAATTATTGTGAAGACTGTGGGCGATTCTATGATGTAAAGCATATAGTTGAGTCAGAGGATGTTCCTAAGTGCGAATGCGGAGGCTGCGTGAAGCCGGATGTGGTATTGTACGAGGAAGGTTTGGATAATGCTACTTTGCAGGGAGCAGTGAGTGCGATTGCAGAGGCAGATGTATTGATTATAGGGGGTACATCTTTGGCAGTTTATCCGGCAGCAGGTCTGATTGATTATTATCGAGGCAATAAGCTGGTCTTGATTAATAAAACACCGACACCTAAGGATTCTATTGCGAATCTGGTGATTTCGGGAAGCATTGGTGAGATTTTGTCGCAGTGCTGTTAAAGAAAAAGGTTGCTGCTCCGGAAGGGGTGGCAGATACATAGATGGAGAGGTTGAAAGTTCATGGATTATGAAGTTGGAGACATTGTAAAGTTGAAAAAGCAGCATCCCTGTGGCAGCAGTGAATGGGAGATTCTGCGTGTGGGTGCGGATTTTCGTTTGAAGTGCATGGGATGTGGACATCAGATTATGATTGCACGTCGATTAGTGGAGAAAAACACAAAAGATTTGCGTAAAAAAGCTTGAAAACACTAGGAAAATATGGTATCATATGTCCTTGTGATATATATAATCCTTGCTTCTTCCAAGAGAAGAGGCCAGAGACCAAAAGGAGGTAACAAGCATGAACAAATATGAATTAGCCGTTGTTGTTAGCGCTAAAATCGAAGACGATGAAAGAGCCGCTACCATCGAGAAGGTAAAGAGCTACATCACAAGAAATGGTGGAACTATTACTAACGTAGATGAGTGGGGTAAGAAGAGATTAGCTTACGAAGTTCAGAAGATGAGAGAAGCTTTCTATTACTTCATCCAGTTCGATGCAGAGTCAACAGCTCCAGCAGAGATTGAGAACAGAGTTCGTCTTATGGAGAATGTTGTTAGATATTTATGCGTTAGAGCAGACGAGAAATAGACAGTACAGGTAATACGTTGACAACACGTATTTGACGTAGAAAGTGGGAGAACTTAATATGAATAAAGCAATTATTATGGGGCGTTTAACTAGAGACCCTGAGGTGAGATATACACAGGGCGAGAACC
This sequence comes from Lachnospiraceae bacterium, assembly GCA_015056925.1. Lineage (GTDB taxonomy): Bacteria > Bacillota > Clostridia > Lachnospirales > Lachnospiraceae > COE1. Next base: position 8,324 of record SVFJ01000034.1, read on the forward strand.
AGATGGCAATTGCAAGATATACACTTGCGGTTGATAGAAGATTTAACCGTGGCGGTGATGAGAACACAGCTGATTTTATTCCGTGTGTTGCTTTTGGCAAGGCAGGAGAGTTTGCGGAGAGATATTTCCGTAAGGGTACTAAGATTGCTGTGACAGGCCGTATCCAGACAGGTAGCTATACCAATAAGGATGGTGTGAAAGTTTATACCACAGAAGTTGTTGTTGAAGAACAGGAATTTGCAGAAAGCAAAGGAAGTAATAATTCATCCGAAGGTAGTTTCGGAGGCGGTATGATGAGTCAGTCAGCTCCTGCACCAATGGCAGCAGCAGATGGATTTATGAACATTCCTGATGGAATTGATGAAGAATTACCGTTTAACTAATTGTAGATTATAAGATAGGAGGCTTTTCACCATGGCTTTTAATAAAACAGAAAAGGCTGATTCTCCAATGAAGAGAAGAGGCGGAATCCGTAGAAGAAAAAAAGTTTGTGTTTTTTGTGGCAAGGACAATGTAATTGATTACAAAGATACAGCAAAGTTAAAGAGATACGTATCTGAAAGAGGTAAGATTCTTCCTAGAAGAATTACAGGAACATGTGCTAAGCATCAGAGAGCTCTTACAGTAGCTGTTAAGCGTGCTCGTCACGTTGCATTAATGCCATACACAATCGATTAATTTATGGTATCAGACCGTCACTACTTTGGTAGTGGCGGTTTTTGTTTTGTTAATAGCTGGTACTTTTTCTGTATTTAGGGTATGATAGAACTTAGGTATGATTATGATAAGAAAAGTGAGGTAATTAAGATGTCAAAGGTTATTGATAATTTTATTAGATATGTGAAGGTAGATACACAATCAAGAGAGGAGCTTTCTGATAAGGTGCCGTCTACTGATAAGCAGAGAGATTTGGCAAAGATGCTTTATCAGGAATTGGTGGATATGGGAGCGTCTGATGTCAGATACGAGGAGGAGCATTGCTATGTATATGCAGTCATTCCAAGCAATATAGAGAAAGAGGTTCCGGCAATTGGCTTTATTGCCCATATGGATACTGCAGATGCGGTAAGTGGCGAGAATGTAAAGCCAAGGATTATTGAGAATTATGATGGTAAGGATATTGTATTAAATGTAGAGAAGAATATCGTTACCAAAGTGAGTGAATTTCCTATGTTAAAGGATTGTGTAGGAAAGAGCTTGATTGTAACAGATGGAACTACACTGCTTGGTGGTGATGATAAAGCAGGTGTTGCTGAGATTATGGCTATGGCTGAGTATTTCCTGACTCATCCGGAGGAGAAACATGGAAAGATTTGTATTGGGTTTACACCGGATGAGGAAGTTGGCCGAGGCGTAGATTTCTTTGATATTAAGGGATTTGGTGCAGACTATGCCTATACTGTAGATGGTGGTGAGCTTGGCGATATGAGTTACGAATGCTTTCATGCAGCCGGCGCTAAGCTTATGATACATGGTAAGAGTGTTCATCCGGGATATGCGAAGAATATTATGAAGAACGCGCTTAAACTTGCTATGGAATTTGATGCGATGCTGCCACAGCAGGAGTGTCCTGAATGTACAGAAGGATACGAAGGCTTTTATCATATTACAGATATGAAAGGTACTGTAGATGAGGCAGTGGTGGATTATATTATCAGAGACCATGACAGAGTTTTGTTTGAGAAGCGTAAGGAAAATTTTCTTTCGATTGTAGAGAGTTTGAATGAGAAGCATGGAGAGAATGTATTTGAAGTGGTTCTAAAGGATTCTTATAATAACATGAAGGAAATGATAGAGAAGGAAATGCATTTGGTAGATAATGCCAAGGCGGCTATGGAGAAGGTAGGAGTAACACCAAAGGTATCTCCGATTCGTGGAGGAACAGATGGTGCCAGATTGTCCTTTGATGGCCTTTTATGTCCTAATCTTTGTACAGGTTCGGAAGGACATCATGGTAAGAATGAATTTGCCTGTGTAGAGGATATGGAAAAGATAGTAGATATTTTAATTGAAATTATCCGTATTTATGCAGATTCTGAGAAATAATTATCGTCTGCTCCCCCTGGTATCAAAATATGTTATGGAACTTTACTGCAATTAATGATATACTTAACATATGTAATTGTATCTAAATTCATGACAACAGATTATTTTTATATTATTGAATATAATTATTGATTTTCTGTTTTAGGATTAATAGTGCGTTTGATAGTAGAACGTAATTGAAAATAAGGCAGATTAGGATAATAAGGGGTATTGAGTATGAAGCAAAGAGTCAAACTGAAAGGAAGACTGAAGGCTTATCTTCAGGGAGCTCTGATATTAGGTTTTCTGTTAGCGGCAGTTAATGTTGGAATTTATTTTTTGGATATAGAATCCGGCTTGGTTCTTACGGTTTTTGTTGTATTTTATATGGTGACAATTTCTGTATTGCTCTATCATAATAAGCCAATTATTATGAATGAATTTGTGAATTTTGCAACGCAGTACGGACAGATTCAGAGGCGATTACTTCGGGATTTGGAGTTACCGCATGTGTTAATGGATGAGAACGGCAAGATTATTTGGATGAATATTGCTTTTGAGCAGGTTGTTCATAAGGATAAAGGATATCGCAAGTCGATTACGTCGCTGTTTCCAAGTATTACAAAGGATAAACTGACATTTGAACAGGATGCACAGTATGAATTAACCTTTGAAGAACATGACTATATTATGAAGCTGAAGAATGTTTCGATTCAGGATGTGATTGATAAGAGTGAATTGATTCATGAAGATGCCTTTGAGGGACATTTTATTGCAGCATATTTGTTTGACCAGACAGAGCTGAACGAAGTAAAGCGCGAGAATGATATGCAAAGTCTTGTGCTCGGTTTGATTTATCTTGATAATTATGAAGAGGCTTTGGAGAGCGTTGAAGAGGTTCGTCGTTCTCTATTGGTTGCTTTGATTGACAGGCGTATTAATAAGTATATTACCTCTCTGGATGGTATTGTTAAGAAGACGGAGAAGGATAAGTATTTTATTGTTTTGAGAAAGAGAGCACTGTTGGCTATGCAGGAAGCGCGTTTTGACCTTCTTGAAGATGTTAAGAATGTCAATATCGGCAATGAGATGGCAGTGACTATCAGTATAGGTATTGGATTAGGTGGTATGACTTATGCGCAGAATTATGAGTTTGCGCGTACTTCTATTGATTTGGCTCTTGGACGTGGTGGCGACCAGGCTGTAGTTAAGATGGATGATTCGATTATCTATTATGGTGGAAAGAGCCAGCAGGTTGAGAAGAATACCAGAGTAAAGGCGCGAGTAAAGGCACATGCTTTGCAGGAGATTATTACCAGCAAGGACCGTGTCCTGGTGATGGGACATAAGCTTTCCGATGTAGATAGCTTTGGCGCAGCGGTAGGTATTAGTTGTATTGCCAGAGCATTAGAGAAGAAGTCGCATATTGTCATAGATGATATTACTACTTCTGTACGTCCTCTCATAGATTTGTTTAAGAACAAAGAGGAATATAGTGAGGATTATGTGATTAATAGTTCACAGGCATTAGAGCTTGCAGGGAACAACACGGTATTGGTAGTGGTGGATGTTAACAGACCGAGTATTACAGAGTGTCCTGAGCTTATCAGACGTTGTAAGACGGTAGTAGTGTTGGACCATCATAGACAAACAACAGAGATTATTGAGAATGCGACACTTTCCTATGTAGAGCCATATGCGTCCAGTGCGTGTGAGATGGTTGCAGAGGTATTGCAGTATATTGGTAATAATGTTAAAGTGAAGTCAAATGAGGCAGACTGCCTGTATTCGGGTATTATCATAGATACGAATAATTTTACTGCAAAGACAGGTGTCAGAACCTTTGAGGCAGCGGCATTTTTAAGAAGATGCGGTGCTGATGTGACCAGAGTTCGTAAGATGTTCAGAGATGATGTTGCAGAGTATAAGGCTAAGGCTGAAGCGGTAAGTAATGCTGAGATTTATAAGAACGCTTATGCTATTTCAGAGTGTCCGGCTGATGGGCTGGATAGTCCTACGATTGTAGGTGCGCAGGCATCAAATGAGCTTTTGAATATCAGTGGAATTAAGGCTAGCTTTGTTGTAACCGATTTTCAGAATAAGATTTATGTATCGGCGCGTTCAATAGATGAAGTAAATGTTCAGATTATCATGGAAAGACTTGGCGGTGGTGGCCATATGAATATGGCAGGTGCTCAGCTTGAGGGATGTACAACGAAGGAAGCCATGGAAATTATAAGAGAGACTATAAATACAATGTTACAAGAGGGTGCAATATAATGAAGGTTATTTTATTACAGGATGTAAAGTCTGTTGGAAAAAAGGGAGATATGGTAGAGCTTAGTGAGGGCTATGCAAGAAACTTTATTCTTCCTAAGAAGTTAGGTGTAGAGGCGAATAACGCCAATATGAATAATTTAAAGCTACAGAAGGCGAATGAAGCTAAGATTGCAAAGGAGCAGCTTGAAGCAGCTCAGGCTTTAGCAAAAGAAGTAGAAGAGATGTTGGTTAAGGTGACAATTAAGTCGGGTGAAGGTGGAAGAACCTTTGGTTCGGTTTCTTCTAAAGAGATTTCAAAGGCAGTGGCTGAACAGTATGGCAAGGAGATTGATAAGAAGAAGATGCAGATGCCGGATGCAATTAAGTCATTAGGTACTTATGAAGTAATGGTTAAGCTTCATCCGAAGGTTACAGCTAAGCTTCGTGTGAGCGTTCAGGAAGCATAAAAAGATGATAGGATTGAACAGAGTTCGCTGATGAAGCGAACTCTTTTAAGAAGAGAATGAGTTAAGTGTTGGGAATGGAGTGATTATGATGCCGGAGATGGATGAGGCTGTCTTGAAAAGGGTTTTGCCGCATAGTGTAGAAGCAGAGCAATCAGTAATTGGTGCAATGCTGATGGACAGAGAGGCAATTACAATTGCAAGTGAGCAGATTACCGGTGATGATTTTTATGGTAAGCAGTATGGGATTTTATTTGATTCCATGGTAGAGCTGAATGATGAAGGAAAGCCGGTTGATTTGATTACGTTACAAGAGAGATTAAAGGAAAAAGGAGTTCCGCCGGAGATATATAGTTTGGAATATATCCGAGATATTATTTCAACAGTGCCTACCTCTGCCAATATCAAGTATTATGCCAATATTGTGTCAGAGAAGTCTGTGCTTCGTAAGTTGATTCGTGTCACAGAAGAGATTACAAATAATTGTTATGGACAGAAGGATACACTGGAAGTGTTGCTTGAGGAAACAGAGAAGAAGGTGTTTGAGATAGCACAGAAGCGAAGTAATGGTGATTTTGTACCGATTCGTCAGGTTGTTATGAATGCCATGAATATGATTGAGGATGCTTCTAAGAATAAGGGGGCTGTAACCGGTATAGCTACAGGTTTCCTGGATTTGGATTATAAGACTGCAGGTATGCAGCCGGCAGACTTGATTTTAGTTGCAGCAAGACCTTCTATGGGTAAGACTGCTTTTGTATTAAATATAGCGCAACATGTAGCGTTTAGAGATAATAAGGCAGTTGCTATCTTTTCACTGGAGATGTCAAAGGAGCAGCTTGTAAATCGTTTGCTGGCTCTGGAATCTAAGGTGAATTCTCATTCTATCCGTACAGGTAATATGAAGGATGATGAATGGGAACGTTTGATAGAAAGTGCAGATGTGATTGGAAAATCGAAGCTTTTGATAGATGATACACCCGGTATTAGTATTGGTGAATTACGTTCTAAGTGTCGTAAGTTTAAGCTGGAATATGATTTGCAGATGATAATTATCGATTACTTGCAGTTAATGACAGGTTCCGGTAAGACAGAATCCAGACAGCAGGAGATTTCGGATATTTCCCGTTCTCTTAAGGCATTGGCAAGAGAATTACGTGTGCCGGTGATTGCTTTATCACAGTTATCACGACAGGTTGAGCAGAGACCTGACCATAGGCCGATGATGTCAGACCTTCGAGAGTCCGGAGCAATTGAGCAGGATGCGGATGTTATCATGTTTATCTATCGAGATGATTATTATAACAAAGATACTGAACTTAAGAATGTAGCTGAGATTATTATAGCTAAGCAGAGAAATGGTGCGATTGGAACAATCAATCTTGCATGGCTTCCTGATTATACACAGTTTGCAAATCTTGCAAAATAGTCTTAAATTAATACTTTACTGTAAGACGTATTTATGCTAGGATAATTTTGGAAATAGAATATTAATATTACGAAAGAGAACATACCATAGGCATGTTCTCTTTTTGCGCGAATAAGCAGAGTCAAGGCTGTTTATGCAAACATATGCTTGCATAGATGTTTGCATAAATAGCTTTGACGAGCAACGCGACCGAGCGAAGGATTCGCGAGGTGCTCATTCTGAATAAGCAGAGTCAAGGCACAATGTAAATACATATGCTTGTATAAAGGTATGGAGAGGAGTAAGAATGGTAAAAGACAATTATGTGATTCATGAGGTTGCGAAAGAAGTAGATGTAGAAGCACATGTACTAAGATACTGGGAAGAGGAATTAGAATTACCGATTTTACGAAATGATAAAGGACATAGAGTATATTCTAAGGAGGATATCAACCGGTTTTCAAGGATAAAGAATTTGAGAGACCAGGGATTGCAGTTAAAGGCAGTGAAACGTGTACTCGAACAGACACAGGATATGGAGCCGGACGAGCCATTGGAAAGGGAAGAAAAAATGTTTCAGCAAAAGCATTTAACAAAAATCAGTAAGAGCGGAGATATGAAAGTGATTCAGGTAAGACCATTCTATGGCAATAAAAATGAAATAAAAATGAAAGATGATACACAAATTCAAGATTTTCAGCAAGAAAAAGTCGCAAGAATGCAATTTTTGTTTCAAAAATTAATTAAGGACGTTATTGAAGAAAATAATATAACTTTAGTGAGGGAATTATCAGAAAACATAAAAGAAGATGTATGTAAAGAATTGGATTATCAATTTCGTTTGTATGAAGACCGTGAAGATGAAAGAGAACGTTCCAGAATAGAAAGAGAAGAAAAATACATATTGGCACAGAGATTGGCAGAGGAAGCACATTACAAGCGTATAGATGAGTTGTTGAGACAGACGAAGGATAAAAACAAAGGAAAAAATCGTAAAAGTTTTTGGGCAACCATGCGAGAAGAGAATTTAGAAAAAGATGAGGACGCACTTATATAAGAATATGGATAATAAAAAAGCTTTCAAAATTACTTTGAAAGCTTTTATCGTATCTGATGATACACTTTATTATGCCTGTTCGATAGAACCTGTTGGGCAAGCACCTGCGCAAGAACCACAATCGATACACTTGTCAGCGTCGATTTCGAACTTACCATCACCCATGCTGATAGCGCCTACTGGACACTGTGCTTCACAAGCACCACAGCATACACATGCATCTGAAATCTGATATGCCATAATACATTCCTCCTAATAATTATATCACTCACAACCATTAACTTAGAAACATCAATAAATAAATTGATAAATCCTTGTCAATACATATATTTTAATATATTCACATTAGAAATACAAGTAAAAATCAGTATTTCTGTAATGTTAAATGATAGAAATTCTCATTACATATTTATCCAATTAGGATTCTCTGCGTTCCTTGATTCCATCCAAAATAAACTGCTTTAATTCAGGAACTTTAGCCTTGTCCATATTAGGAACATCTTCTAATCGATAGTCCATTCCTAATTTTTTGTATTTTGCTTTACCCATTGTATGATATGGTAATACGTCGAGTGCTTTTACATTATTTAATCCACCAATGAAATATCCCAGTTTGTGAAGGGATTCTTCATCATCCGTAATACCCGGAACTACAACATGTCTAATCCAAACATCTACGTTCTTTTCATCAAGATATTTTGCAAATGCTAAAATATTTTCATTTGGCTGCTTTACAAGGTCTAAATGTTTATCCGGGTTAATGTGCTTAATATCAAGCATAACGAGGTCTGTCAATGTACACAGCTTGTCCATCTTAGCTAGAAACTCCGGAGTACCATTGGGATTATATGCAATACCGGAAGTATCCAGACAAGTGTGGATATCATTTTCTTTGGCAAGGGTAAATAATTCAATGAGGAAATCTAATTGCATCAATGGTTCACCGCCGGTAACTGTAATACCGCCATCGCGATAGAATGCTCTATTACGAACAAATTTGTCAATCAACTCGGATGCTTCCATCTCTGTACCAAGATTCATTTCCCATGTATCAGGGTTATGGCAATATGCGCATCTCATGGGACAGCCTTGAGTAAAAATGACAAAGCGGACACCGGGACCATCAACGGTACCAAAAGATTCTAAAGAGTGTATTCTTCCAGTCATGAATTTTTCCTATCCTTTCCTTTAAAGAAACCCCGGAAAATTTTCCGGGGTTCAATTAGTTCATTACTTTTGTAATTAGAAATTCTCGTGGAATGTACGAGAGATTACATCTGCCTGCTGTTCCGGAGTTAACTTGATGAAGTTAACAGCATATCCTGAAACACGGATAGTTAACTGTGGGTAGTTCTCTGGATGCTGCTGAGCATCTAATAATGTATCTCTGTTAAGAACGTTAACGTTGAGATGATGACCGCCCTTAACTACGTATCCATCTAATAAAGATACTAAATTGTTAATCTGCATTGCATTATCAGCCATTGTAGTATACCTCCTATAATTATATAACTAATCTATATTCTGGAACTGCGAAGTATATTATTCGTAGTCCTCCAGCCCTTGGTGCAGTGTTGGAACACTACACGCAAGAGGAGTTCTGGAACAGTCGGTGCATCCTAATGTCTGCACATCTCTTGATTCGACTGCTGATTCATCAACTGTTACATTAAAATGACCAACATCTTTTGTAAATCCGGCATCAAGCTGTGCAATTAAATCTTCAATCATAGATTTCTTATCCATAGAATACACCTAGCCTTTCCTTAATTATTTGTTTAAATCAATCTCAAGGTCTCCTGAGAATACCTTTGCTTCCTTACCAAGTGCGCTTGGGATAACAGTAAATGTATTAGAGATACCGTCCTGAGCATCCTTGAATGGAAGCTTAGCAACTGAAGCTAATGAAGCTACAGCACCATTTGTATCACGTCCGTGCATTGGGTTAGCACCTGGAGCGAATGGCTGTCCCTTCTTACGTCCATCAGGTGTGTTACCTGTTGCCTTACCGTATGTTACGTTTGAAGTAATAGTAAGGATAGATGTTGTAGGGATACCATTTCTATAAGTATGATGTCTTCTTACAGCTGTCATGAACTTTGTAACAAGCTCCTGAGCGATTAAGTCTACACGGTCATCATCGTTACCATACTTAGGGAAGTCGCCTGTTGTCTTGAAGTCAACGATAATACCGTCTTCATCACGAACAACCTCAACCTTAGCATACTTGATAGCTGATAATGAGTCAGCACAGATAGAAAGTCCGGCAACACCTGTAGCGAAGTAACGCTTAACGTCTCTATCATGAAGAGCCATCTCTGCTCTCTCGTAGCAGTACTTGTCATGCATATAGTGGATAATGTTAAGAGTATTAACATATACACCTGCCTGCCATTCAATCATGTCTACGAACTTGCTCATAACATCATCGTAATCAAGAACGTCACCTTCAACAGGACGGTACTTAGGTCCAACCTGCTTCTTAGTAACCTCATCAACACCACCGTTTAAAGCGTAAAGTAAACACTTAGCAAGGTTAGCACGTGCTCCGAAGAACTGCATCTCCTTACCAACAACCATTGAAGATACGCAACAAGCGATAGCGTAATCATCACCATGGTCAACTCTCATGAGCTCATCGTTCTCGTACTGGATAGAAGATGACTCGATAGACATCTTAGCACAGTACTTCTTCCAAGCTTCAGGAAGTCTTGGAGACCAAAGAACTGTTAAGTTAGGCTCTGGAGAAGCACCTAAGTTTGTTAATGTATTTAAGTAACGGAATGACATCTTTGTTACTAATGGACGTCCGTCAACACCAACACCACCTAATGACTCTGTTACCCATACTGGGTCACCAGCGAAAATCTGGTTGTACTCAGGTGTACGAGCAAACTTGATACAACGTAACTTCATGATGAAGTGGTCTACGAACTCCTGAATCTGCTCCTCTGTAAATGTTCCGTTCTTTAAATCTCTCTGAGCGTAGCAATCAAGGAATGTAGATGTACGTCCTAATGACATAGCAGCACCGTTCTGCTCCTTAACTGCTGATAAGTAACCAAAGTAAGTAGCCTGAATAGCTTCCTGTACGTTTGAAGCTGGCTTAGAGATATCGCAACCATAAGAAGCTGCCATAACCTTCATCTGCTTAAGAGCGATAATCTGCTCAGAAATCTCCTCACGAAGACGGATAACATCATCTGTCATAACCTTTCCTGTAGAGTTCTTCTGCTCAAGCTTATCCTCGATAAGTCTGTCAATACCGTATAATGCTACACGTCTGTAGTCACCGATGATACGTCCACGTCCGTATGCATCAGGAAGACCTGTGATGATGTGTGAAGAACGGCAAGCTCTCATCTCATCGTTATATGCATCGAAACATCCAGCGTTGTGTGTCTTTCTGTGTGTAGAGAAGAACTCGCTGATTTCTGGGTCTACTTCATATCCGTTGTCTGAACAAGCTTTCTCAGCCATTCTGATACCGCCGTATGGCTGTAATGAACGCTTGAAAGGCTTATCTGTCTGGAATCCAACGATTGTCTCCTTGCTCTTGTCAAGGTATCCAGGTCCGTGAGAAACGATAGTAGAAACAACCTTTGTATCCATATCGAGTACACCGCCTGCTTCTCTCTCCTGCTTCTGAAGATCAAGAACCATGTTCCATAAATCCTTTGTGTTCTGTGTAGGACCAGCTAAGAATGACTCATCTCCATCATATGGAGTGAAGTTCTTCTGAATGAAATCACGTACGTTGATTTCTGATTCCCATTTGCCACCTACAAAATCTTTCCATTCTGGTTTCATTTGCAAAGCCTCCTAAAAATTTAAAATGATATACGGCATAAGCCGCTAGTTACCGAAAGAGAATGTTATATATAAAGACTGACCTTATGTCATGAACATTCTGTAAGTGTATTATAGCCTTTACCTTGTATACACGTCAACACCTTGGGATGTACTTTTTTGTGTACAGACGACAATAAACTCTAAAAAATTTGTGAAAAATAAACGAATACTTGCTTTCAGAATGTGAAAGTATTATAGTAGATAAGGATATCTAAAAAAGGAGGATTATCTAATGGCTACATTAACAAAGGAAATGACAATTGGAGAGATTCTTAGAACTAAGCCTGAAGCTGCTGCTGTTCTTATGGAAGCAGGTATGCATTGCCTTGGCTGTCCTTCAGCACAGGGTGAGAGCTTGGAAGAGGCTGCTATGGTTCATGGAATGGACATCAACGACCTTATGTCAAAGCTTGAGGCTTTAGCGTAAATAAGAAATAAAAACCGGAAGCGATTGCTTCCGGTTTTTGCTTTATAAAAGATAAATTATACCAATGCAAGAGACTGAATAGCTTTGTCTTTGATGATAGGGTCAAAATGCTCTTCCATATACGCTTCGCTTGCGGCAACATATTTCTCAGGGCTGCCGTATTCGGAAAGCATATTACAAATCTTATTAAACTCCTCAGGCGTATGTGTTGATTGTGTAACAACCAACATATATGTGGAAGCCTTGACATTTTTGTATAAGGAATTTAATCCGTCATAATGATTTACAAGCATATGAGCAAGTCTTGTAACTTCATTTAAAGAATTAAATGAGAAAATACGGGTTAATTCTACTGCATTTTTAGAAACAGCAGGCTTTACAGCAACAGGCTTCTTAGCTTTCGGTGCAGCAACATTATCCTTATCCGATTCTTCGATAGCAGTATCGTGAAGCTTCTTAAACAAATCCAAAACCTCATCTGCGCCGTCTGATAAGCTCTGGAGCATATTATCTAAACCGTTATTATCACTTTCGTCAGCATCATCATGAACGGAAGGGGCAAACTTGGAAAATCTGGTATCTAATTCTTCAGGGTCTTCCACCTTTGTGATAACAAGTACAATACACTCGGAATTAAGAGGAATTGCTTCTATCATCAACGGAATATCTTCCGCATCAAAACCAAACTCAAAGGATGCCTGTTGCATCATGTCGCGGAAAAGATTCTTAGCTTTCTCTGTTCCGTATGCAAGTTCACTTATTTTTAATTCACGGTCGGCAAGGTCTGCCTTGGTAAGAGTACAACGAATCTGATGGTCATTTACTTTTTCGATTTTCATAATATCACTTCCTCACTATATATTTAAAATGGTCATATGACCAGTATAACAGTCTATTATAATATTTATATCGGCTAAAACTCTTTCAACATATATTATACTGTTGAGGGTGTTAAGTCAATAGGACTGTAATTTGAAATGTCAAAATTACCCATTTTTTACATTTCGAGTTGCATTTTTTCAAAGCACATGTTAAAACAGCATTTGTAAGATGTCAGCCAACAAATCCGTACAGAAAGGAGGATTTGAGATTGAGTACGTTAAGGTAATGACAGTTCAAATAAATTCTAAGAATTTCTAAATTTATTTCAATTCTACATCTGAAAATGGATTTCCCATTTGTGTAAGTAGTAGTCTTATTAGCTTATGTGCTTTGTGGAAACATTATTTTTCCAAACTTTTCAAGTTTATATATCCATTATACAATATTTTTGAAATAAAAGGTACATGTTCTGACATTTTTATAAAAATTATATATATCACATCCTTTTGGCGAAAAGCCATGGAAGTCTTTAGGACAGTTTCTTCCTATTATTATAGAGCATTGGCAGGCAAAAAAAGTTTATCCTGATAGATGCCCCTCTATGCAATAGGAAACATAAAAGTAACAAAAGGTTATAGCTTATCATATGCGTTATAAAGTAAGATGAGGCTGTCTGATAAGAAACAATTATTACAATTCACAACAATTTGGTAATGACTTAAATATAATATTTTGCTATAATGAGAACGATTGGGAGGTGGCCGAATGAAGAAAATTATTCCGGTACTTGTTGCAATCGTTCTTATTGTTGTTATAGGGGCAGTAGCATTTGGAGGACAAATTATTGAAAAATACTCATATTCCAAGGAGAGAGCGGATTTGGACGCATACTTTGGAATCACTGCTGAAGATGAGATTGCAATTATTTTACAGAATGAAGTGATTGAGGAGAAGGCAAAGCTGATAGGCAGTACGGTTTATTTTGATTTTGCCACGGTTGAGAAATATTTTACGGACCGTTTCTATGTAAATAAGGAGGAAAAACTTCTTTTGTTTACAACAGCGGACGATGTGATACGTATACAGATAGGTGATGATAGTGATGTAATCTATGTATCTGATATCGGTAATTCATTAGAGTATAAGGCTGCACTTTATGAGGGAGATATTTTATATATTGCGGCTGAATATATTAAGAAATATGTGAACATGAGCTATAGTCTGTATGGTGACCCGATGCATATGCAGGTATATACTGAGTGGAGCATGGTAAATGAAGCCAAGATTACAGAAGATACAGCTGTCAGAATCAGAGGTGGCATTAAGAGCGAGATTCTCACAGATGTTGCTGAGGGCGATAAGGTGATTGTTCTGGAGGAGATGGAGACATGGTCAAAGGTTAAGACGCAGACCGGCTTCATCGGATATGTTGAGAATAAGCAGCTTGGCTCGGTTACAGTGGTGGAGCAGGTACCTGTAAAGGAGGCAATGGAGGTTGTAATCAACAGTATTCAGAAAGAAGGTACGGTTAACATGGTATTCCATCAGGTGTTTGATGCGGATTCCAACAGCAAGCCGTCGAAGCTCTTGAAGAATACAAAAGGTGTTAATGTAATTGCTCCGACTTGGTTTCGTTTGAGTGACAATGAGGGTAATTTTACAAGCATTGCCAGTGAAGCATATGTTGCCAATGCTCATGAGATGGGAGTAGAGGTATGGGCGCTGATTACAGATGTTGACAGTAAGTCTTTGTATGGTGTGGATATTGATTTTTATGAATTATTATCTTCCTCTGCAAACAGAGAGAGATTGATAGATGGTTTGATGGCGCAGGTAGATACCTATGATTTGGATGGTATTAACATAGATTTTGAACAGGTAAAGAGTAGTGCGGGTACGCATTTTATTCAGTTTTTGAGAGAATTGTCCATAGAGACAAGAAAGCGTGGAGTGATACTCTCGGTGGACAATTATGTTCCGACAGAGTATACGGCACATTATAACCGTAAGGAGCAGGGGCTTGTTGTAGATTATGTGGTAATCATGGGATATGACGAGCATTATGCGGGCGGTGGAGTTGCAGGCTCTAATGCTTCTATTGATTATGTGGAGCAGGGAATTATTAAGACAAAGGAAAGTGTTCCGGCTCATAAGATTATCAATGCAATTCCTTTCTATACAAAGGTATGGGAGAGTGGAAGTGAAGGCTTGAATGTAGCTACTTTGACGATGGAGAATCAGGCAGAGTGGGTTAGTAAATCAGGAGTGGAACCTGTATGGCTTGAGGAGTTCTGTCAAAGCTATGTAGAGTTCGAGCGTGATGGTAAGGTGTATCAGTGCTGGCTTGAAGATGAAGAGTCTGTTAAAGTAAAGCTGCAGGTTATGAAGGCGCAGGATATTGCCGGAGTAGCAGCATGGAAGCTTGGTATTGAGGATACGGGTATATGGGAAGTAATCAGTCAATATACTGCCGGTTCGATGTAATAAGTATAGATAGATGCAGATAAGAAAGGAGATGCTTGGCATCTCCTTTCATGATTTTATGAAATCTGAGTTTCTCCATTTAGATATTTTAGAATACCAAGAGAAATATTCCACGCCATTTTTTCCTGATAGGTTTCAGTGGTGAGAAGGTTTGCTTCTGCAGGGTTGGATAAAAATCCACATTCTACAATAATCATAGGAATGGATGAGTGCTTGAGAAGATAATAACTGCTGTCAGCCTTGGCGCTTCTTTCTTTATTCGGTTTCATGCCAAGGATAAGCTGTTCCTGCATCAGCTGGGCAATATATTTTCCATGAGTGCTGCCTTCATAATAAAATACTTGGATTCCTTCGACGGATTCGGAAGAATAGCTGTTCTGGTGTATACTGACTGCAAGGGACGCATTTGAAGAGTTAATAATATGAATACGGTTATTCAAATCTTCCATTTTCTTGTTGCTAGCGCTTTCCTGGTAAAGTCCCATATCATCTTTGCGAGTCAGGACAACGGAGATATCCTGTTGTTCCAAATATTTTTTGACCTTTAGGGCAATCGAGAGATTGATATCCTTTTCTAATGCACCGTTAGTACCTATTTTACCGGGGTCAATTCCTCCGTGACCGGCATCAATGATAACGCATCTTTGGGATGAGGTATCCAAGAGATGGAATACGGAAACAATATTAGAAGACTCTTTGGCAACAACCAATAGTGAGAGAATCAAGAGTATGGTCATGGTGTAATTTAAAATTTGAGATTCTTTATAGCTGATATTCACAATATTTTCCACGTTTTTTTAATATCATATGCGAGGTAATAAAAATAAAGAAGTCTTTGGAATGAAAAAGATGTTCAGAAATATTGTGATGTGCTATACTAATACTGAGTTAGAATGTCAGGAGTTAGAAAGGCATAGTAAACAAATGGAAACAAAGATAATACGAATGGATATCGGACAAATGGATAAAGAAGCTTTGGTAGCTGCCGGCAGAGTAATTCGTGAAGGTGGTTTGGTAGCGTTTCCGACAGAGACAGTGTACGGCTTAGGAGGAGATGCGCTGAATCCTGAGTCTTCGCGTAAGATTTATGCAGCGAAGGGACGACCGTCTGATAATCCGTTAATTGTGCATATAGCAGATATGGACATGCTTGAGGCGATTGTAGAAGAGATTCCGGAGAGCGTTTACCGATTGGCGGAAGCATTTTGGCCGGGACCGCTTACGATGATATTGAAGAAGTCAGATAAGGTGCCTCTTCAGACAACGGGGGGACTTGATACAGTGGCTGTCAGAATGCCCAGTCATGTTGTGGCACAGGCTTTTATTAGAGAAGCCGGCGGTTATGTGGCGGCACCTAGCGCCAATCTTTCTGGGAAGCCAAGTCCGACCACTGCCAAGTATGTAGTTCAGGATATGGATGGCAGGATTGATATGATTATTGATGCGGACGGTGTGGAGATAGGTCTGGAATCCACGATAGTGGATATGACAGGCGAGGTTCCGATGATATTGCGTCCGGGATTTATTACGATAGATATGCTTTCTAAGGTAATCGGTCCGGTGGAGATGGATGTTGCACTGCTAGAGGTAGACAGCAAGTCGCAGCCAAAGGCACCGGGAATGAAATACAGACATTATGCACCTAAGGGCGAGCTGGTGATTGTAGAAGGTGAGCCTGAGCAGGTTCTTGCGTTTATCAATGAGGCATGTAGGGAACATGGTATGCAGGGGCATAAGACAGGAATTATCGGTACACAGGAGTGTAGGATGCTTTATGAAGCCGACAGTGTGAAGTGCGCTGGCAGCAGAGAGGATACTGATGCCATTGCAAGACAGTTATATACGTTTCTTCGAGAGTTTGATGATGAGGGGGTTGAGTATATGTACTCAGAGGCCTTCGATATAGGAGAAAAAGGACAGGCAATCATGAACCGACTGCTTAAGGCAGCGGGGCATAAAATAATTAAGTTATAGTTTTAGGAGGATTATGAAATGATAGCAATCGGATGTGACCACGGCGGATTTGAATTAAAGGAGAAGGTTGTTGCTTATTTAAAAGAGCACAATCTTGAGTATAAGGATTTTGGATGCTATAGCAAGGATTCCTGTGATTATCCAATCTTTGGCCGTGCCGCAGCAGAGGCTGTAGCAAGCGGAGAGTGTGACAGAGGAATCGTTATCTGCACAACAGGTATTGGAATTTCCATGGTAGCTAATAAGGTAAAGGGTGTACGCTGTGCACTTTGTGCAGATACACATTCAGCAAAGATGACAAGACTTCACAATGATGCTAATGTGCTTGCGATGGGAGCAGCTATTGTGGGTGAAGGTGTTGCTATGAGTATTTTGGAGACATTCTTAAATACAGAGTTTTCAGGTGAAGAGAAGCACGTAAGAAGAATTAATCTCATCGAAGGTTAGGCAGAATTTTTGGGGGACGTATGAAGAGAAGGGAATATATTTCTTGGGATGAATATTTTATGGGAGTAGCAAAGCTTTCGGGTATGCGGTCGAAGGACCCGAATACGCAGGTGGGAGCTTGCATTGTCAGTGAGACAAACAGAATTTTATCAATGGGATACAATGGATTTCCGAATGGAATTGATGATGATGATTTCCCTTGGGAAAGAGAAGGGGAGGAGTATGACACCAAATATCCATATGTAACTCACAGTGAATTGAATGCGATACTTAATTATCGTGGAGGAAGCTTAGAGGGCGCAAAGTTATATGTGTCCTTATTTCCGTGCAATGAATGTGCCAAAGCAATTATACAGGCAGGTATTAAGACGATTGTGTATGATTGTGATAAATATGCAGATAGCGTATCAGTACGTGCGTCGAAGAGAATGCTGGATGCGGCAGGTGTAAGATATTATCCTTACAGCAGAACAGGCAGAGAGATTAAGATGGGATTATAGCTGTAACACATCGATAATGGAGGAAATGCATGAAGTCAACAATCAAACAGGTGCTTGTGGTACTAATGTTTCTTGTGATGATATTTACAATTTCTACAAAAGAATCCGGTCAGGTACAGGCAGAAACCACATTAGAGAAGCTGCAAAAGGCGCAGGAAGAGAAGAAAAAGACTGAGGAAGCTATGGGTAACCAACAGGATACAAAGAAGGCCTTGGAGATTACACAGAATTCGCTCTTAGGTGAGCTTGGCTCCTTGAATGATGAACTAATGCAGATAGGCGATAATCTGGAACGTCTGGAGTCTGATATTGATACGAAGGAGCAAGAGATTGCTGATACGCAGCAGCTGTTGGAGGATGCAATTCAGACGGAGCAGGAGCAGTATGAATCCATGAAGAAGCGTATTCAGTTTATGTATGAGAATGGAGAAAGTACATATTTGGAATTGATTTTCTCTTCTAAAAGCTGGGGTGATTTCCTCAATAAAAGTGAGTATATTGAAAGTATTAATGCCTATGATAGGAAGATGCTGAATCAATATAAGGAAGTCAGAGAAGTGATAACGGAAGCGAAGATAAAGCTGGATGGTGAACTGGTAGAGCTGGAGGGCTTGGAACAGGCGGCTGTTGCAGAGCAGGAGAGGGTATCGGTTTTGGTATCCGATACCTCCAAGAGTGTGCAAAAGTATGAGAATCAGATAGCAGATGCAGAGGCAGCGATTGCTGATTATGAAGCGATGCTTGAAGAACAGGAAGAAGATATTGCGGCACTGCAGAAGCAATATGAGCAGGAGCTTGCATTGTCTAAGCTGGCAGCCCAGTCTGCCTGGCGTGATGTTTCGCAGGTGACCTTTGCAGAAGGGGACAGATATTTGCTGGCGAATCTGATTTACTGCGAGGCCGGTGGTGAACCTTATGAGGGTCAGGTAGCTGTAGGTGCGGTGGTAATGAACAGAGTTTTAAGCTCTAAGTTCCCGGACACGGTATCGGGAGTGATTTATCAAAGGAAACAGTTTTCGCCGGTTGCAAGTGGAAGACTGACAGCAGCATTGGCTGTAAATAAAGCGACACCAAAGTGCTATAAGGCGGCAGATGAAGCGATGGCAGGAGTTACGAATGTCGGACAATGCTTGTTCTTTAGGACACCTAAGCCGGGATTAACAGGTATTAGCATCGGAGGACATATATTTTATTAGCGGGGGATTATAAATGCGTTATTTGGCAGCAGCACATACAGATATGGGGAATGTCAAAAAAGTGAATCAGGATAGCCTTACCGTTAAGGTTGCACAGACACCGCAGGGACAGATTGTCCTTGCGGTTATTTGCGATGGAATGGGAGGATTATCACATGGAGAGGTTGCGAGTGCCCATGTAGTGTTTGCGTTTGAAGAATGGTTTCACACAGAGCTTAGACAGATGCTTGCAGACCAAACGGGAGAAATTGCAATAGAGGATATCCGAAGCAGTTGGTATCGGATTGTGCATAGATGTAATGATACCATTGTCAGCTACGGAAGGCAGAACGCAACGAATGTAGGAACTACTTTGACGGCAATCCTTTTTATAAAAGATAATTATTATCTGATACATGTGGGAGATTGCAGGGTATATGAACTGACAGAGAATATGGTTCAGCTTACCAATGACCAGACCTTTGTCAGACGTGAGGTTGAGCTGGGACACATGACGCAGGAGCAGGCGCTTACGGACCCGCGTCGTAATGTATTGCTACAATGTGTGGGTGTTAATTATGGAATAGAGCCTGACTTTTTATGTGGCAAGGTTCGTCCTAATGCAAGTTATCTTTTGTGCACGGATGGATTTCGGCATATGGTGACGCCACAGGAAATATATAGTGTTTGTCATGCTGACAATAATAGAAGTATTGAAAGTATGAATCAGCATTTGCAATATTTGGTTACAGTCAATAAAGAGAGAAAAGAAAGTGATAATATATCAGCAATATTGATTAGAACACTTTGTACATAAGAGGGTGTAGTAAAATGTTTGAGATTGGTAGTGTGATTGGTGGAAAGTATCGGATTTTGAGTAAATTAGGTCAGGGTGGAATGAGTACAGTCTATCTTGTGATGAATGAAAAAACCAACAAGCTGTGGGCGATGAAGCAGATTCGTAAGACAGATACGGAGGAGCGTAAGTTATTGCGAGAGAGTTTGCAGGTGGAGATAGATACATTGAAAAAGCTCAAG
>SVFJ01000170.1 GCA_015056925.1 Lachnospiraceae bacterium
AAAAATCTCCAATAACAAACAATGCGGAATACGACCGTCTAAAATATGTACTCTGTTTACACCATTCTTAATCGCTGATGTACAGTTTGTAAGCTTAGGAAGCATACCGCCACCGATATATCCGTCTGCAATCAGCTGGTCTGCCTGTGATGCAGAAAGTCTTGAGATAAAGGAATCCTTATCATTAATATCCTTATATAAGCCTTCGATATCTGTCAAAAATGCAAGCTTCTCAGCACCTACAGCCTTTGCAATGGCACAAGCCGCATCATCTGCATTGATATTATAAGTCCGGAAATTATCATCTAATCCGATAGGTGCAATAATCGGAAGGAAATCTTTCTCTAATAAATCATACAATACCTTAGGATTAACCTCCTTCACATCACCTACAAAACCGATGTCCTGTCCGTCAGAATACTTCTTATCAACCTTAAGAAGTCCGGCGTCCTTACCGCTGATACCGATTGCATTTACTCCAAGCTCCTCAACCATGGCTACAAGGCTCTTATTCACCTTGTTCAATACCATCTCAGCAATCTCCATGGTCTCTTCATCTGTTACACGAAGTCCGTTTACAAACTTAGGCTCCTTACCTGCCTTTGCAACCCAACGGCTAATCTCCTTACCGCCACCATGAACGATAATCGGCTTAAAGCCTACAAGCTTTAATAATGTAACATCCTTGATAACATTCTTCTGTAACTCTTCGTTGCTCATCGCACTTCCGCCGTACTTTACAACGATAATCTTTCTGTTGAACTTCTGAATATATGGCAATGCCTCAATTAATACCTCTGCCTTTGGTAATACCTTTTCCATGTTCTCCTGCATGTCTTCATCCTCCAATTAAAATACTTATATCACGCAGAATTGTTTTAACAATTCTGTTATCTGTCCAAACTTCCGTTTATGGTTTGGACAGATTAGGACCTATAGTCCGCATTTATCTTAACGTAATCATATGTAAGGTCACAGCCCCATGCTGTCGCTTCCTCGCTGCCTTCATGCATATCTACAAAAATAGTAACCTCTGATGCTCCAAGAATCTTAACTGCCAAATCCTCATCAAATACAAGCGGCGTTCCCTTATCAAATACCTGTAAACGCCCCTCACTGCTCTCAAAGAACAGCTCTACATCATTCTGATCAAACTCTGCTCCCGAATACCCCATTGCACAAAGGAAACGACCAAAGTTAGCATCACAGCCGTAAATTGCAGCCTTTGACAAATTACTTGCTACGATTGCTCTTGATAATGTTCTTGCATCTTCCTTGCTCTTAGCATTTACAACCTTTGCCTCAAAAAGCTTCGTTGCACCTTCTCCGTCTCCTGCCATCTTCTTAGCCAGGAACTCACAAACATACTGCAACGCTTCCACAAAAGTATCATAATCTGCACCCTTTGCAGTAATCTTGTCATTCCCTGCAAGTCCGTTTGCCATAAGTAAAAGAGTATCATTGGTAGAAGTATCTCCATCTACCGTAATCATATTGAAGGTATCCTTTACTACATAGCTTAAAGCCTCCTGCAGTAAGCTCTTCTCAATAGCAAGGTCTGTTGTAAGGAAACCTAACATAGTACACATATTAGGATGAATCATACCAGAACCCTTGCTCATACCACCTAATGTAACTGTTTTACCAGCAATCTCAAAGGTAACAGCTACTTCCTTATGTATAGTATCTGTTGTCATGATAGCCTTTGCAGCTGCAGTTCCTGCCTCTAAGCTTGAATCAAGTGTCTTGCTCATAGCTTCAACGCCATTTACCAGCTTCTCCACCGGAAGCTGCATACCGATAACACCTGTTGATGCTACAGCAACATTCTCATACGGAACTCCCAATGCCTTCTCCACAGCCTTCGCTGTAGCCTCACATGCATCAAATCCTTCTTTACCTGTACATGCGTTGGCAATTCCCGAATTCACAACAACTGCCTGCATAGGCGCACCGGAATATACCACCTTCTGGTCCCACTGTACACATGCTGCCTTCACAACATTTGTCGTAAATGTGCCTGCACACTCACATGGCTCCTTGGAATATACCATCGCCATATCTGTTCTGTTCTTATATTTAATATTCGCCTCACAGCAAGCTGCTTCAAATCCCTTTGCTGCGGTTACGCCACCTTCGATAATCTTCATATCACACCAATCCTTTCCCTTCCTAATATAATAGGAAACTATGTATTATTTATTAAATGCAATTATGTTCTCACTATTCAATACGAAATCGTAATAGTTCAAATCCTCTCTCTGTACCCAGCCAACATGATGCCAGAAGGAATTACCGATATCATTCTCTGTAAATGCTATCAGGCACACCTTATTAATCTCTTCCTTCTTAAGAGCCTCCATGCAAAAGACAACCATGCTCTTACCGATGCCACGTCTTCGATAATCCGGGTCTACACATACATGGTACAAACAGCCTCTTCTGCCATCATGACCACAAAGGATTGCTCCTACGACCTTTCCATCTTCAATTGCCACAACACTGGTGGTTGGATTCCTCTTAAGAAATCTCTCTACACCTTCTTTAGAATCATCAATACTTCTGATTGCGAAGCCTTTAATTCTCATCCAAAGGTCATGCACCTGTTCATAATCATCCATTGTCATCAAACGTACCATCTTACTACACCAATCCTTATATCACACATACTATGTTGAATTCATGCTCTGTCCGCGCTAAATGGACATTTATCATTCATCACGGCATACACCACTCTACATCATAGTATAAATACCTGTAAAAAACAAGCCTTTCTATCCTTTTCTGAATATTTATTCGCTATTTGACAAAATCACCCGCAAATGCATATTTGCATTTTTATGCACAAGTATTTGAATATTATTCATTTCCCTTTTCTTTATTTTACGCTTTTATTTATTTTTGTCAATGAATAATGAATAATTTTTCACTTGATTTCTATTGCATAATGTTGTATATTAATTGAAGAGCAAACAAATCCGTAACGGATTTCCAGTATTCTATACATAAAGGAGATATATATTATGAAAGAAAAGGTAGTATTGGCTTATTCCGGTGGTCTTGATACCACAGCAATTATTCCTTGGTTAAAGGAGAATTTTGATTATGAAGTAATCTGCGTATGCGTGGACTGCGGACAGGACGAGGAGCTTGACGGTCTTGAGGAAAGAGCAAAGTTCTGTGGTGCTGAGAAGCTTTACATTGAGAATGTTATCGATGAGTTCTGCGACGAGTACATTGTTCCATGTGTACAGGCTAACGCAATTTATGAGAATAAATATTTACTTGGTACTTCTATGGCAAGACCTCTTATCGCTAAGAGACTTGTTGAGATTGCAAGAAAAGAAGGCGCTACAGCTATCTGCCACGGTGCAACAGGTAAGGGTAATGACCAGATTCGTTTCGAGTTAGGTATCAAGGCTCTTGCTCCGGATATTAAGATTATCGCTGCTTGGAGAAATGATAAGTGGACAATGGATTCTCGTGAGTCTGAGATTGAGTACTGTAAGGCACACGGTATCGACCTTCCGTTCTCAGCAGATACATCTTACAGCCGTGACCGTAACATCTGGCACATCAGCCATGAAGGTCTTGAGTTAGAGGACCCTGCTAATGAGCCTAACTTCGACCATTTATTAGTATTAGGTACTACACCTGAGAAGGCTCCTGAAGAGGGCGAGT
>SVFJ01000035.1 GCA_015056925.1 Lachnospiraceae bacterium
GATACCTTCTGGAGTGACTGGCCAAAAACCTTGGCGATACTTATCAACACACTCCACCTTAAATTCAAAAGAATAACGCATAAAAATACCCTCCTTACTGGGTGTCCAGTAAAGAGGGTACATATCATACTCTCAGGGAGCTTTATTTTAACCTAATCCGTGACACTCACGATTCTTTTGCTTTAATCTCTACATAAATATTACAATTTGCCACAAACTGATAATTCGCTTCTAATACATAAGAAATATGTACCTTAATCAAATTCTCTGATTCCTCAAGCTCTATGGCATCTGTATCCATGGACATCATGATGTTTCCAAAGGGCGTCACATAGCTTGTCATGGTCTTTTTCCCTTCTTCAAACATCATCTGTACATTTACAGGTCCCTTTCTGGTCTGAGAGAATTCCTTATCATGAAACTTCAGCATATTACGGCAAGGCTCTTCAAAGCCCTCCATAAGCTCTTCATATATTACATAATGAGAACCGTTTCTATAATAGTATTCTCCCTGACAGATGGTTTCTATCTGTTCAAACTCTTCTTCATTCTCTGCTTCTTCACCAATCTGCAGACCTCTGATAGATATTAGTACTTCCTTTGTCATATGCACTCCCTACATCACCGACAGGCTTTTCATCCATTCCCATATCCTGCTTCCTATCATAATTTGTACCTCTCCATCCTCTTGCAGATACAATTCATCATAAAGCTGTCTTGCCTCTTCCTCTGTCAGAGCCTCTCCCGTTTCATCCACAAAACATCCCATCTTAGGGTCTATAAAGAGCTCCGGACTAATGCCGCCTATCCATAATAATATGCCCAATGTCGTAATGATATTTTTCCACTTTTTCATGACTTTGCCTCCATTACATACTTAATAACAGTATGGGCAGAAATCCTGCCCATTAAACAAAATCATATGTGAAAATAGCCTACTTCGTATCGACGCGCTCCAGCTGTAGCTGCTTAATAATCGCTTCCTCCTGATTATCCACATGCTTTCTTACAACTGCTGCTGCCGTTTCCTTATCCTTCTGCAAAATACTCTGGTACATCGCATTATGCTCTTCTACAAGAATATGATGCTGACTCATATCTTTAATATACTCAAAACGATAGCGATACATCTGCTCTGCCAGATTATTAACAAGCTGAATCAGTCTGTCATTCCTTGTAGATGCCACTATGATATCATGCAAGGCTACGTCTGCTTTGGCTATTACCGTTGCATCCTGTGTTACAGTCGCTGCCTCAAACTCCTCACAGGCAGCCTTCAGCTGTGCCAGTTCATCTCTTGTCATTCTTTCACACGCAAGCTCTATAGCAAGCACGTCCAGTACCTTTCTGACCTCCAGTACATCCTTCAAATTCTTCCATGTAATCTGTGCAACCTCTGCTCCTCTTCTGGGAATCATGATTACCAGACCTTCCAGCTCCAGCTTACGGATAGCCTCACGAATCGGTGTTCTGCTGACCCCCAGCTTATTTGCCAGATGTATCTCCATCAGTCTTTCTCCCGGCTTCATCTCACCAGTCAGAATAGCCTGTCTCAGCGTGTTAAATACAACATCTCGCAAGGGTAAAAATTCATCAGCCTTTACTTGTAAGTTATCACTCATACTTATCCGCTACCTTTCCTCATTGTAAAATTCTGTCACACATATATCCTTGGCAAGTCCTGTCTCCTTCAAAGCATCTGCTGCCTCCTGTGCCTCCTCCTTAGAGGCATATAAACCAAATACAGTTGGACCACTTCCACTCATCATTGCATTGATTGCCTTATGCTCTTTCATAAAGGTCTTAATCTGTTCAATCTCCGGGTGTAATCCTATCGTCACCGTTTCAAGAACATTTTCCATTCTATCTGAAATTCCTGAAAGGCTACCCAAACCAATCGCCGCAACCATTCCATCAATATCCGGATGCTTCTCCAAGGTATCTACCTTAAGATTCTCATATACTTCCTTAGTCGATACCATTACTGAAGGCTTTGCAATTAATACTACCGTCTGTGGCGGTGCCGGAAGCTTTGTCAGCTTCTCTCCTATTCCCTCTGCCAACGCCGTTCCGCCCATAATACAGAAAGGTACATCTGCACCTAACTGCAATGATAACTCCATCAGCTGCTCTCTGGTCTGTCCAAGCTCAAACAATTCATTCATGGCAATCATAGTAGCCGCTGCATCTGTACTTCCGCCTGCCATGCCTGCCGCTACCGGAATGTGTTTACTTAGATGAATCTCAATTCCCTCTTTAATAGAGAAATGACCTATCATAAGCTTTGCAGCCTTAAAAATCAGATTATTGGTAATATCTCCAAGTGTATCTTGGCTATCTACCGAAAGAATAATATCCGGGTCCTTTCTCTTGGTAAACTCTAATACATCATATAAATCTATCGTCTGCATTACCATCTTTACCTCATGGTAACCATTCTCCAAACGTCTGCATACATCAAGGCCAAGATTCACCTTTGCTCTTGCTTTACATTCCATCTTATCCATGCTTCACTCCATACTTATCGTTGTTCTGCCATTATTCGCAAAATCGCCTCTTCGAGGCTTTCCTTTTGCTCATACGGGCTTTCGCCCTATAAATTTATAAAACCAGCCTTTTACAAGCAAGCTTGATATGTCTGCTTTTATAAATTTGCATGGCTCTGAATTGTTATTACATTGTATTAAATTATATACAATTTTTTTAAGAAAATCAATGAAAAAGCTAAAGCTTATAACCTCTTTGACCGATACACACTATACAAGAAGCATGGACGCATATTGAAATGTATTTATTGAGATATTTTCTCACTGTTTAGAAAGGAAATAGGTGATTGGTATGAGCGTAAACGGAATTAATAATACCAATATCAGCGATATGTATACTTCCAATACTACCGCGAAAGAAAAGACAGAAAACACTACTCCTTCCACAAAGGAAGCTGTTACGGAGCAGACCACAAAGGATACTGCTGCTGTATATGAAAAATCAGAGATTACAAAAGCTGACCGCGATGCAATTATTCAGCAGTTAAAGGCTGACCAGGAAAAACGTCAGGAACAGCTTACACAATTAGTTACAAACATGATGTCTAAGCAGGCTGAAACCTTCGGCAATGCAACAGATATCTGGAAATTCCTTGCAAAGGGAGATTTCACCGTAGACGAAGCAACCAAGAAAAAAGCACAGGAAGATATTGCCGAAGACGGTTACTGGGGTGTAGAACAAACCTCTCAAAGAATCATTGACTTCGCAAAGGCTCTTGCCGGAGACGATGCCAAAGCTCTGGAAGAAATGAAAAATGCTTTCTTAAAGGGATATGAACAGGCAGAAAAAACCTGGGGCGGAAAGCTTCCTGAGATTTCCCAAAAAACCTATGATGCAGTACTTGCCAAATTTGACAAGCTGATGAACAAGGATGAGGAAACAACCAAGCCATCAGAAGAGGGCAATGTTGTCATCAAAGAAAACACTACTGATGAAGTAACTACTGATAAGTTATTATAAACCCATAAGTAAAGGAGGTTCGCAAATGATGCGAACCTCCTTTTATCACTATGCGTCTAACTTAATCTGCTCTCTCTCCCGCCTTTACAATCAAAAGCCTGTCACCCGGTCGGATTTCATTTCCAACCAAGCCATTCACCTCTTTTATATTATCCACACTTACATAGTATTTCTTTCCTATTTTCCACAAAGTATCTCCATCCTGCACAAAATAGATGGCAAATCCCGGCAAAGTTTCCAGACTGGCAGCATCGATTTCTCCTATTTTCAAATCTACCAATATATCTTCCTTACAGATACGATATATTATCATATGAAACTCTGCTGTTGCCCGCCATTCCACAATATTGTCTTCCTTAATCACTACCTGAAGCTGTTCAAGCTGACCAAGCACAGAGCATTCCATTTGTCTGTCCACACTGCTGATTTGTCTGCTAATTTCAAAAGGAACCTGTACCTTCTCATAGGCATAACTAATTTCATTATCTCCGGTTGTATAAAGAACCCCTATCCACATATCGCCTCTAAGTGTAATCGTGTCATCCGCCAACTGACACTCTTCCACCTCAACCTCTGCATGATTATGACAAATCTGCAAAATTCTCTGCTTTGCATCTTGCAACACAAAGGTTCCGGACAGCTTTTCGGCTATCTGACCTTCATAATGCAGCTGTCTGAATTCCTTGCATTCTGTAACGGCTTCTGCATTGCAAGTAACTCCATAAACATCTGCAACCATTTGCGTACTTCCTATATTCTGGAGCAACAGCTCCAACTCCAATGCCATATCCACACTGATGACCCTGTCTTCGCCATCTGAATCTTCTCTGATACATATTTCTTCATTACTAATGTCATATGCAATATCTGCCGTCATCTTCTCCCAGCAACCCTGACACTCCATATTCCCATGAAAAGCCAGAGTCGTTTCATAGTTCCTTATCTCATCGCTGTTTTCCTCCCGATACATCACAAAGACGTTCATATCTCCAAAAACACTGATTTTTTCGTCTAACGGTCTAAATGTAATATGACAAAGCTCTGCACTCCTCCATAATATTTTACCTACACTCCCCATCCCTGCAGGCAAGGTAACCTCTTCATGGATGCGAAATACATCCCGTTTGCATACAACACTTTCCAGATATTCAAGATTCTTCTTCTGATATTCCAGTCTAAATGGCTCATTCTTCTGTTTTGCTTCGTATTCACTCAGGTCCGTACAGATTTCATCCTCTGTATGCTCCATTATTCTAGGCTTTAATACAATGACCGCCCGCATACTAAGTTTTCTTGAATTAATCATACTGATACGCATATCTTCCAGATAAGAAGCACAAATCACTCTATCCTGTACATCTGCCTGCTCCAGATATACCTCCTCAGAAAGTGGTATTTCCCCTTCCAGCATATCAATTCCTGCATCTTTTTCATCAGTAACATAGAGAACACTGTACAGAAGCCTTCCCCTTATCCATACCTTATTCACTCCTGTTTTAATTTCATCTATTTTAATTCGTCCTCGATGAAATAACAGTTTTCCCACATCCGGCTTACTATCGGATACATTCATATCCTCTTCCATCGGAATCTGCAATATTGCTTTCGCCTTTACCCTCTCCGTATGTACACTTTTCTTCATTAACTCCATACAAAAAGACCTCCCGGGGAACCTATCCATGTATCGTTACATTTCATTGTATTCCCCGGGAGGCTTATTTATGATTTTATTATAATTATTTCACTGTTCCAACAATATCCATAATATTCTCGATATTGTACTGCTTCATATACTGTTCAATACCCTCAGCAACTTCCTTTGTTGTATAAGGATTTACAAAATTCATAGCGCCAACTGCAACACCTGTCGCACCTGCAAGCATGAACTCAATCGCATCCTCAGCATTTGCAATACCACCCATACCGATAATCGGAATCTTAACAGCATTCGCAACCTGATACACCATACGAACTGCTACCGGCTTAATTGCAGGACCAGACATACCGCCTGTCTTATTTGCCAATGCAAAGGTTCTCTTATGAATATCAATCTTCATACCTGTGATTGTATTAATCAAGGATACTGCATCACTTCCTGCTGCTTCTGCTGCCTTTGCCATCTCTGTAATATCTGTTACATTAGGAGAAAGCTTCATAATAATCGGCTGCTTTGCCTTCTTCTTAATCTCCTGCGTAATCTCGTACAGACAGTCTGCTTTCTGACCAAAAGCAATACCACCATGACTAACATTCGGACAAGAAACGTTAATCTCAAGCATATCTACCGGCTGGTCTCCTAACTTTTCCACAACCTCTACATAATCTGCAATACTTCTTCCACATACATTTACAATAATCTTTGTATCAAACTGCTTCAAAAACGGAATATCTCTTTCGATAAACACATCAATACCCGGATTCTGTAAGCCGATGGCATTCAACATGCCGCCATATGTCTCCTGTACTCGTGGTGTTGGATTACCTTCCCACGGTACATTAGCAACACCCTTTGTTACAACGGCTCCAAGACCATTCAAATCTACAAAATTTGAATATTCCATACCTGAGCCAAAAGTTCCGGATGCAGTCATAACCGGATTCTTAAATTCTACACCTGCAATTGTTACTTTTGTATTCATATAGATAACCTTGCCTTTCCAATGCCTGCAAACTTTGGGCTGCAAGCACAATATTTGCAACGCAAACTTCGTTTGCGTGTGAAAATTTATTTTCACACTGCGCTCCTTTAAATATCCAAATCACTTGCCAGATAAACCGGTCCGTCTGTACAGATTCTGGCATTGTTTACATGTGAATGATGGTCCTTCTCCTTTGTCTTTACTACACAACCAAGACAAGCACCTACACCACAAGCCATTCTCTCTTCAAGAGAAATATATGCCGGAATGCCTTCCTTCTCAGCATAGGCCTTAAGCGCACGAAGCATTGGCATAGGACCACAAGCCATAATCACATCTGCTTTTAATCCCTGCTCTTCAATCGCATTACATACGTTACCCTTTGTTCCTACACTGCCATCCTCTGTTGCAATATAAACCCTTCCATACTTCTCAAGCTCGCTTGCAAGGAAAAGCTCATCATTACGATATCCTACAACAATACTCTTATCTGCATCTAACTGCTTTGCCAGCTCAAGCATAGGCGGAATGCCAATTCCCCCACCAATTAAGAATACTCTCTTTCCCTTAGCTTCTTCTAATGGGAAACCATTTCCCAGTGTTCCCAGAATATCAATACGGTCACCCTGTCTATATCCTGAAAACTCCTTTGTTCCCTTGCCGGCTACTCTATATACAATTCGAAGTCTCTGATTATCCTTATCTACTTCACAAATACTGATTGGTCTTGGCAATAAAGCGGACTTATCCTGTGTATACACACTAATAAACTGTCCCGGCTTTGCCATAGCTGCCAATCCTGTCTCTATCCACATATCGTAGATTCCTGTCGCTAACTCCTGCTGACTATACACTGTTGCGGTTTCTTTTCTCATTTGCTCCAATGCTTTATCCTCCTACTATAATATCTCTAACAGTAGGTCCTTATAAATGCCACCTAATTCTGTAAGACCTTTTGCTATTAAACTAGCATACATCACAGCACCCTCATAGCGCAAGTGGGTATTATCTGTTTTTCCTTCAGGATAATTATCATACTCATCTTTATCGAAGTACATATACCACTTTCTGCTGGCAAGCTCACCTGCACGTTTTAACTCATTTCTGCTCATACTATATAAATCAACCAAAGGTACATTACACTGTTCTGCTGTCTGCTTCATAGCTGCAACATAGTCAGAATGCGCTCCTATTCCCAGATGCTTCTCATCTACAAAGCATCTTCTCTCCAGCGGTGTAATCAACACCGGATATGCACAATGCTTTCTTGCTACTTCAATATATTTCTTCAAATTTTCCATGTATGTTGAAAAAGGCTCCGTATATCTTGTCGGGTCCTCTGTTTTTTCATCGTTATGTCCAAACTGAATAAACAAAAAATCTCCAGCCTGAATTTCCTCATCTATTTTATTAAGACGTCCCTCGTCAATAAAACTCTTCGTACTTCTTCCATTCTTCGCGTGATTCTTAACAGACACATCTTCCTTTAAAAATAAGGAAAACACCTGTCCAATACCTGTCTGCGGATATGTAGTAATATCATTTGTCTGTACGGTGGAATCAGCCGCCCAAAATACATTTTTCATAATAAATAACTCCTCTAAAACTTACCCATTAAATCACATGATACGCAAATTCTAAAAAAACAAGGGAAACCGAAGTTTCCCTTGCAAATCATGTTCAACACAAAACTTCGAAAGCTTTGGCTTATACAATATAATTATTCCTTAACAGCTCCGATATTAACACCCTTAACGAAATACTTCTGTAAGAATGGATATAACATCATGAACGGAAGAATCGCAGCAATAATACCTGCATTAAACAGTGTATTCTGTGATACCTGATATGATGTTGTTGGTGTATCACCATCCATAATCATGTTTCTTAACTTATACTGGAAGTTAGTCTGGTCTGGGTCTGTAATGTAAATCTTAACTGTTGTATAGTCGTTCCATACTGTTACGGCAAACATCAAACCGATTGATGCAAGAGCTGCCTTTGACAATGGAAGAACGATTCTGAAGAAAATTCCCATTGGAGAACATCCGTCAATCTTAGCTGCCTCATAAAGAGAACCAGGGATACCCTCGAAGAAGTTTCTCATCAATACAAGGTTGTAAACATTCATACCATGCTTAATTACAAGAATCCACATGTTGTTTACAAGACCAATCTTTCTCATTACTAAGTACTCAGGAATCATACCACCGGAGAAAATCATAGTAAAGAGTAAGAAATAAGCAAATAAGTTACGTCCAGGCATTTCAAACTGAACCAATACATATCCACCTAATGTACAAAGTACAAGACCAAGTAATGTACCTAAGATTGTTGTAATTACTGAGTTTACAAATGGTCTGTACAATGCTTCTGTCTCAATAATTGTCTTATAACCATCAATTGTAGGATGGCTTGGGAATAACTGGAACTGATATACACCTACCTTGTTGAAGGAGTCTACTAATACCTTCCACATTGGGATAATAATAATCAAACCAATTAAAATAAATACAATATAGTTAACTACATCAAATAACTTAATTTTCTTTTTACGTCCCATGTTCGCACCTCCTAAATAATTCCGCGGCCACGAACCTTCTTGCTCAACCAGTTACTCAAAAGAACAAGAACGCATCCAACCATTGATCTGAAAAGACCTACCGCTGTTGTATAACCATAGTTTGGCAATGCAATTGCGAATGTCTGACGATATGTGTATGTAGAGATAACATCTGCTACATCGTATACCGCATTGTTGTAAAGTACGAATACAGGCTCGAACATATTTAAAACCTTAGCAAGGTTAAGAATCAATACTGTGATGATTGTACTTCCAAGTGCAGGTAATGTTACATAGAACATCTTCTGCATACGTGTAGCACCATCGATATCAGCTGCCTCGTACAACTCAGGGTTTACACCTGATAAGGTTGCAAGGAATACGATAGTTCCCCAACCTGTTTCCTTCCAAATATTAATTGTATGGAAGATTGGACGCCACCAGTCAGAGTTTGCCAAGAAATAAATATTCTTGTCTGCATCTGTCAGGATTCCCCACTCTCTCAACATACCATTAACCTGTTGATGATGGTGAAAGGAACAATGAGAAAATAGATGCAACTACTGCCCATGACATAAAGTGTGGCAAATATATAATAGTCTGCAAAGTCTTCTTCGCAAAAAGATTTCCCATTTCATTTAAGAAGAGTGAAACGATGATAGCTGCTAAGTTAGTCAGCAACAATCTTACGATACTCAACTCCAGTGTATTGGTAAAGGCTGTCATAAACGCCTTAATATTAGTACCAAACATCTTTTCAAAGTTAGCCCAACCTACAAATGTAGGAGTTCCAACAGGCTTATACTCATAGAATGCATAACGCACGCCGAGCATTGGCCAGTAATATAAAATCAAAACAAAGATTAAAACAGGGAGGAACATTACATAGTATCCTCTGTTATTCCAAATACGAAGACTAAGTGGCTTCTTGCGAATCTCAGCACCGCTTGAAGTCATTGCTACGTTCTTCTTACTCATACCGTTCTTCTTCCTTTCCTACTTACTCATACCACGATTTACCTAGGCCGGGTAGAACGGCCATCTCTCTCTCATGTAAAGCAATCGCTATTCATGAATAACTGTCCTGTCCCTTACGGAACAGGACAGCCTACATATCATGTGTATATTCTATATACTATAGACTCATACTATTAATTACTGTGCATTTAACTCGCCCAAGATTGTCTCGATTGTACCACCTACAACGTCAACATAGAGTGTCTGCATAGCGTCATCAACGTTACCGTTGTTTGTAACAACCTCCGTTACAACTGCCATCTTAGCATCGTAGATTGTACCAGACTCGTTTGTATATGTCTCAGATGTTGGAGAAGCCGGAGCATCTACACAGTTAGCTGTAAAGAATGCGTTACCTGCTGCTGCTAACTCAGACTGGTCAACATAACCATTTGTTAATGGAGATACAACTAAAGCTGGATCTAAGTGATTCTTCTTCCATACAGAGTTAGGGTCGTTAGGAGACTGCTTTAAGTGGAATACTCCCTCTTCGTAGCTGTAATCCTTAGCCTTGTCTGTACCAGCGTTTGTTGTGAAGCTCTCAGCCTTTGTAGACCAGTGAACATCCTCTGCACCGTATGTCCAAAGTGTCTGAACAACATCACCATCCATCATAGTATCCATGAACATATCAAAGATTTCCTGCTCACGTGTATTGTCTCCGTCACCATCGTTGATGATAACCCATACAGGAGCCTCTCTGTTCAAGTAACCACCGATCTCTGCAACCTCAGCGATAGGAGCTAACTGAACTAACTCAGAGTCAACTTCGTTCTTTACTAAGTTATCTGTAAGTGTCTGATACCAAGAACCTGCCCAGTATGTGAATACACCTGAAGAACCTGTCTGGTCATTTGAGAACCACTTCTCACGAGCGATCTTTGTAGAAGCTGTTAAAGACTCAGGATCGATAGCACCCTTGTTGTATGCATCCTGTAATCTAACTAAAGCATCCTTTGTTTCCTGTGTGTTGAATCCATCATACCATACACCATTCTCGTCTGCTACGATTGCTGGGTAAGCATCCTGCCAGAACTCTGGTAAGTAGTTGATATATGGAGCCTCGTTTCCTAAGAAACCAGCTGCAACAACACCATAAGTATCTCCAGCTACACCGTTTCCGTCTGGGTCTTCGTCATGGAATCTAACTAACATATTTAAATAATCATCATATGTCTTAATATCATCTGCATTGATTCCTAAAGCATCTAACCAAGCCTTCTTAACATAAGTAACACATCCGTTACCATATGTAGGAGCGAATCCGTAAAGGTGGCCATCCTTATCCTTTAAGTTCTCGTTGATTGCAGGTAATGTAAGACGGCTCTGGAACTCAGCGTTTGCATATGCATCAGCCATATCCCAAAGGATACCTGTAGGAGCATACTGCTTGAACTGCTCTGCTGACATAATCATTACATCAGGATAATCCTGAGATGCAAATAAACGTCCTACTGCATCTGTATATCCAGAGTGGTCTAACTGCTGAATCTGTAAATCTACAGCGTAACCCATCTTCTCGCTTACAGCCTTCTCCCACTGTGCTTCGAAATCAGCCTGACCGTTGTCAACTGTAGCTGTTAAAGTACCGTTAACTACCATCTTAAGTGTTGAATGCTGATAATCAGCTGCTGCTGCGTCATCTGCCTTTGTATCAGCTGCTGCGTCATCCTTCTTCTCTTCTGTTGTAGAAGCGGAATCCTTAGCTGAATCTGTAGATGCTGCATCGTCGTTTCCGCATGCTGCTAAGGACATAACCATAGTAGATGCTAAAAGTAAAGATAATGCTTTCTTCTTCATTTCTT
Source organism: Lachnospiraceae bacterium (assembly GCA_015056925.1). Classification (GTDB taxonomy): domain Bacteria; phylum Bacillota; class Clostridia; order Lachnospirales; family Lachnospiraceae; genus COE1. The sequence goes on from SVFJ01000035.1 coordinate 11,532, forward strand.
TCTTTTCCTCCCTAATATTAAATTATCTTAGTGTCTCCCGCAAAACCGAAGTGTTCTGCGTGGATTTAACATAACATTTTCCTATATACTTATGCAAGAAACAAATTTTGACATAGGGAACATATTTTGAGTGCCACTCTCTGAAAAGCCCCATTTTTCAAGGTTTGTGTAAGTACTTACATATTGTTTTTTTTGTTCAACAATGTTACAATATCGCTAGCTACGATGTCAATTTGTCTTGAATCAGGAGAAACCATTCATGATTTTGTATAGAAGAAATTCAAAAAACAATACAGATTGCACAACAGATAATCAGCGCATTATGCTTAAGATGGTAACTACTTACAGCGTTTTTTTGATTATCATTCTTATTTTGTGCTTTTGTTTATATCATTCTACTCTCGGTAATTTGAGAGACTCTTATAATCAGCACGAGCGTTCTAATCTCATCAGCAATATTGAGCTATTCGAGAAGGATTTTGAAATAATGGAGGTATACTGTAGACAGCTTTTACAGAATAATACCTTCCGCAAGCTCTATGCTATGAATTCTAATGACAAGGATTTGATTACCAAAGGCTATGAGATGGCTACCGTACTTTCTACAGATGTGTATCCCGAGTCACTTCTTCCTATTGAAGAAGTCTACTGCTACCTACCAAAGTCGGATTCTATCCTTTCACCTAATTATTTTATTTCCAGTGAGCGTTATTACGACTGGTTTAAGCGTTATTCCATGGATGCTTATGAAAAATGGCTGAAAGCCCTTACAGCATCTTCCAATTATTATACATTTATTTCCATGGATGAAATGACTCCGTTTTTCAGTGAACATTATTATATGTACATTATGAATCTGGACGATTTATATATTATGGACGCTGATGCTGTAGTTTGTTTTGTAATGGAGCAGGATAAGCTGGCTTCCTTATTTAATACTGTTTCCCATAATGATACTGTTTCCCATAATGATTCCGTATTTTCTAATAATTTATTTGTAATGAACAGTAATAATGAAGTGATTCTCAATCTTGGAGACTATAACTCCAAGAATATTGCAGGAATTATTTCTCTAAAATACAATAATTCATATTCTACCTATAATAATGGCGAATATGAAGCAACGATTATCCGTTATACTTCACAGAAGACCGGCTATACCTATTACTATAGTATTCTTCCATTTGAGGAAACCTCACTTATGGCAACTAAGAATACCCTATACATTGTATTACTTGCATGTGCTCTTATAGGTGGTATTGCAATTGTTGTATTATTGGCCAAACGTAATGCACAGCCGATTATCGAACTGGAGCAGGAGCTTGATGAAGCCGTTGCAGCTCAGAATATGTTACAAGAGGTTGTAGAAAACCAACGTCCGATTATTTGTAATTCGTATGTAAGACAGTTACTTACAGGTGCAGTTACCACAGAAGAAGAGCTTTCCTATATCAAAGAATATCTGAACCTTGCAGATGAGAATCTCTATTTTAACGGCTTATATATCTGTGTTTATAATAATGCCAGCGACTCACCGGATACCCTGCCAAAGGATTTCCATTCAGAAGAAGACTTTAACAATATTGTAAAGGATGCACTTCAGGAATTCTTAGGCTTACCGTTGTATTGCTTTAGTCCTTCCGACAGAACTTATGCCGTACTGCTTGCCTGTCACAAGGATGATGAAAAGGATTTTGTTGTACATACCAATGAAATCATTGTAAAGCTTCATAATTATCTACTTGATACCTACGGCATTTGGCTTTTTGCAGGTATTGGTATGAATACAAGTGATTTGATGAATGTATGGGAATCCTACCAGCAGGCTACTGAGTCAGTCAGCTATACAAGCAAGAACTATTTCTTCTTCCCGTATGAATTTATCAAGAAGGATTCCAATGTATTCTACTATCCTTCTGAGCTTTCAACGAAGCTGATTCACTTTATTACCACAGGTAATACAGCCCAGACTTTGGAATTGTTTAATCTGATTCACAGAGAGAATATTGAGGAGCGTTCGTTACCGATTCATATTCTGAAGTTCCTCCTGTCAGATGTGCGTAACACCTTGCTCAAGGCACGTTTTGCTTTACCAAGCAGCACATCAGAAGAGGCAATTAAACAGATTGATGAGCAGTTGAATCAGCATGTGACTTTTAAGCTTTGTGAAGATATCGCCCTAAAGCTTTGTGATTTGTTTACTACAAAGAGTGAAGATACCAACTTGATTACCACAATCGAGAAATATATCGAGAAAAACTACACTGACCCTTCTATGGGATTAAATAAGATTTCTGATGAGTTCCAGATTTCCGAAAGTTATTTTTCCCATATGTTCAAAGAAAAGATGGGAGTCAACTTCTCTACTTATTTGGAAAACATTCGTATGCGTGAGGCAACCAGACTGATTAAGGAAACCGATATTAGTTTGAATGAATTATATATCTCTGTTGGATATAATAATGCAACCAGCTTTAGACGTGCATTTAAGAAAACCTATGGTGTCACTCCAAGCAGTATGAGAGAAAAGTAAAAAGTTTCGCTTTTGAAAATACCACTTCAAAAGCGAAACTTTTTTATTTCTGATATACAATTTCTCCATTTACAATCGTGTAATGTACCACACCCTTCAAGGTCTGCCCTACAAATGGTGAGTTAGATGACTTAGACAAAAAGCTTTCTACGGTATAGCTTTCCGAAGGTGCAAAAATCACCAAATCAGCCGCTTTTCCTTCCTCAATGGAACCTGCTTCTAATCCATACATTCCGGCAGGATTCGTACTCATAGCCGCAATAAGCTCCTTCATAGTAAGCAAATTCTTATCTACTAATTCTGTCACGCCCAGAGATAATGCTGTTTCTAAACCGATAATTCCGCTTGGTGCTTCTGTAATCGGCTTTTCCTTCTCTTCCTTGCTATGTGGTGCATGGTCTGTTGCAATAATATCAATGGTTCCATCCTGCAATCCCTTAATAATGGCCTGTCTGTCTGCTTCCTCACGAAGCGGCGGGTTCATCTTCGCAAGTGTTCCGTGCTTGATTGCCGCCTCCTGTGTCAAAGTAAAATGATGAGGCGTTGCTTCTGCATGAATATTCTTACCACGCGGGTCATTCTTAGCTTTACGAACCAGCTCCACACCTTCCTTTGTGCTAATATGCTGAATATTCAACACTGCACCCGTTTCCAATGCCAGCTGTAAATCTCTCTCTATCAATGTAATTTCTGCTTCCCTTGGAGAACCTCCGATTCCAAAATGCTCTGATGCTGCACCGCGATTAATTCCATTATTCGTGATAAGACCGGGGTCTTCTTCATGCAAGCTGATTGGTACATTCAGCTTTGCAGTTGCTTCCATTGCTTTTCTCATCAATTCGGCATCCATAATCGGAATACCATCATCCGTAAAGCCAACTGCCCCCTTCTCAAAAAGGTCATCTACATCTACCATCTCCTTGCCGCCAAGCCCTTTGGTAACAGCTGCACAGGTATAAATGCGTAAATCCGTAGTCTTTCCCTTCTCTATCACATAGGAAAGTGTTTCCTCATTATCTACTGCCGGCTTTGTATTCGCCATTAGCACAACGCTTGTAAATCCTCCTGCAAGTGCCGCCTTTGCACCTGTTTCTATATCCTCCTTATACGTAAAGCCCGGGTCCCTAAAATGAACATGTACATCTACAAGTCCCGGCGCAACTATCATGCCTTTGGCATCAATCTCTTTATCAGCTGTGTTCTTTATCTGTCCCACAGGACATATCTTTACAATTCGTCCTGCTTCTACTATAATATCAGCGTTTTCCTCTCTTCCCGTCATTGGGTCTATAACAAATCCGTTTCTAATAATCATATGTCTCTTCCTTTCTTATACGAAACACCTTTACGGCGTTTTTATTGTACCAAAAAATCTTCTCTTTTAATAGTAGGCTTACAGAAATTGAATTGTTTTATCAATATTTTCTATTTTAATCACTACATATGGATAAGACTCAACCGCTTCAGCTGCCTCTTGTGTTTCCGGACCAATCAACGTTGTATCCACAACAATTGTATTCTCAGTCTCATAGACTGCATTCACACTAATACTGTATCCTCCTGTCTGCTGTGTTCCATAACCAATAGCCAGATACAGATAATCTCCTTTGGTATAACATATCTGAAATCCCTCTGCCTTTTTTTCTTCTATTACTTCCTGTAATGTTTCCGGCTGCTCTGCTGATGCAACCACTGTAAACTCCAAATCTCTTAACTTTTCCTCCTGAGTGGTCTGTGTCTGTCCGCATCCTGCCAGCCACATCGATAATAGCATACAGAGAATGAAGTACGTCCATTTCTTTATGGTATGAATTTTTACATAATTGGTTATCTTCATACTTTCACCTATACATCATTTTATTCCTATTCTATGAAACACTATGAATTCCTATGCTTCTTTCCCGGATACATAGTTGCTTTTCCCCAAATGAACAGATATAATTAGAAGGAGTATTTATGGAAAGGATTTTAATTTCTTATGATTCGTTTTATTTCAGCAATCACTTTTATCACATTATTCCTAATTTGCAGTATTCCTATTTTCTTTGTAGAGTGGATTATTGGTAAGTTTAACATGGATTTGAAGAACCGTTCTTCTCTTAGAATTGTTCAGTGGGCAATTCGTACTGCAACATGGTTCTGCGGAACTGACGTAACCTACATCGGACTTGAGAATATCCCAAAGGATACCGCAGTTTTGTTTGTTGCTAATCACAGAAGTATTTTTGATATTGTATTAACCTATCCAAAGATGGTTGGACCGACAGGCTATATTTCCAAGAAGGAAATGCGTAAGGTTCCATTGATGTCTACATGGATGTGTCTTCTTCATTGTCAGTTTCTCGACCGTCATGATGTAAAGGCAGGGTTAAAGACTATTTTGGAATCTATTGAGTCTATCAAAAAGGGAATCTCTATTTTTATTTTCCCGGAGGGAACCCGAAGCAAAGACCCTGATGCTTTTCTTCCATTCCACTCAGGAAGCTTCAAGATTGCACAGAAGGCAAAGTGTCCTATCGTTCCTGTCACAATCAATAATACCAACGCTATCTTCGAGGACCAGTTCCCTAAGGTTAAAAAGGTACATGCAGTTATCGAATTTGGCAAACCAATACATATTAATGAGCTGGCGCCTGAAGACCAGAAGGATTTAGCCGGCTACTGCTCTAAGCTGATTCACGAAACCTATATGAAGAATAAAGAATTAGTATAAAAAAGTGTTGCCCGGCGGCAACACTCTGCAAGAATCAGCATAGCTGATTCTTGTTTAACCACCACTACTTTTCGAGCAATTTCCTATACCCAAAAATACGCTATGATATTGAACCAATATCATAGCGTATTTTATTAATACATATCCTGTAATACCTTTACCACTTCTTCAAAATGCATACCATGAGAAGCCTTTACCAACACCGTATCCTTCGCATTTAATATAGAAGGAAGGTCTGTTAACATTTCTTCCTTTGTCTCATAGTAATATGCCTGACTAATACTTTCCTCTACTGCCAAAGCTGCCTCATACATATTACGACTCAACTTACCGACACATAGAATGCAATCTATATTCTTAACCGCTGCATAGCTGCCTATCTCAGCATGAAATTCGTTTTCCTTCACACCAAGCTCAAACATATCTCCCAAAACAGCTACCTTTCTTGTATCTGCCATATTTAAAAGGTCAATTGCAGCCTTCATGGATACAGGATTTGCATTATAGCAGTCATCTATTATCGTGAGCTTATCCTTATGTATAATATGACTTCTGCCACCTACCGCTTCTACCTTGGAAAGGCCTGATATAATCTCCTCCTGATGCAAACCAAATACTGTAGCAACTGCCACCGCCGCCAACGCATTATTTACCATATGCTCTCCGGGCAATGGAATCACGGCATCGAACTGCTCTCCCGGTCGATTCACCTTTAATGCCATACCTGCAAGGCCTTTGTTCTCATATTGCGTTGTATACACATCAAAATCAGAAGAACGTCCAAAGAAAATCGGCTTTCTTCCTTTAACCTCATCAACTGTAATCAGCTTATCATCATCACCATTTAAGCAAATACTTGCATCCGTCTGCATATAGTCGAAAATCTCCGTCTTTGCCTTCAATATTCCATCTCTCGTACCAAGATTTTCCAAATGACACTGACCAATATTGGTAATCACACATACATCAGGCTTTGCAATCCTGCTTAAGCGATGCATCTCACCAAAATCACTGATTCCCATCTCTAATACAGCAACTTCCACATCATCCCTAATACGTAAAACCGTAAGGGGTAAACCAACTTCATTATTAAAATTGCCCTCTGTCTTTAAAACCTTGTACCTTGCAGAAAGTACACTGGCAATTACTTCCTTCGTACTGGTCTTACCCACACTTCCTGTAATTCCCACAACCTTTACCGAAAGCTGCTCTCTATAAAATGCAGCGATATCCTTCAATGCCTGAAAGCTATCTTCTACCAGAATATACGGCTTTCCTGTATTTTCTTTGCTAAGCTGTGGCACCTTCTCACATATTACTGCCATAGCCCCTTTATCAAATACATCATTAATAAAGGAGTGTCCATCCACACGCTCTCCTTTGGTTGCAACAAACAAATAATCCTTTTCCACCTTACGGGAATCTAATACAACGCCACTCACCTCAGCAGCCATATCAGCATCCTTGCAAACCAACTCGCCACCCACTGCCTTTGCTATATTCTCTAAGTTTAAATTCTTCATATATACTCCATTATGCACAGAGATACCGCAACATTTGCATGCTACGGTATCACTTTGATTATTCATACTTCTTCATTGAAATCTTAATAATATGCTCACACAGCTCGTCAAATTCCATACCCTCTGCTGCCGCCTCCTGCGGTAAAAGCGAGGTTGGTGTCATACCCGGAAGCGTATTCGCCTCAAGGCAATAGAATGCATAGCTGTTATCCATTCTAAAATCAATTCTGGCATAGGTACGAAGTCTAAGGGCTGTAAAGACTGCCTCTGCTGCCTTCTGCATTGCCACTGTTACATCCTCAGGAAGCTCTGCCGGACAAGTCTCTATCGCAGAGCCTGCCTGATACTTATTCTTGTAGTCATAGAAACCAACCTTGGGTGCTATCTCAATAATCGGTAATGCCCTGCCCTCAATCACACCAATGGAAAACTCTCTTCCATCGATAAATTGCTCAATCAGTACTCGTTTTTCAAAGCCAAATGCCTGCTTTAGTGCATCTGCAAGCTCCGCCTGATTCAGTGCCTTATATACACCGACACTGGAACCGCCGCAATTTACCTTTACAATACAAGGGAATGTATTCCACTCGAACATCTCTCCTTCTGTTACGGTAATTCCCATCGGAGTCGGAATATCATACTTTACAAATAACTCCTTTGCAATTGCCTTATCCATTGCAAGGGCACTTGATAAATAATCTGTACCTGTATACTTAATATCAAGCAAATCAAACATCGCCTGAATCTTTCCATCTTCACCATTCTCTCCATGAAGAGCAAGAAATACAATATCTGCCTGCGAACAAATATCCAGTACGTGCGGTCCAATCGCACAGTTTGGATTATCCTTACGCATTGCTCTAACCTGAGCAATATCCGGATTCTGCGCTGAAATTGCTCCCACCTTTTCACTCCAGTCTCTTTCCAAAGCAAAAATATCTTTATAATCCTCGCCTTCGTATCCCAAATAAACATCCAGCAAAACTGCCTGATGACCATTTCTTACCAATGCCTTATATATCATGGAACCTGTTACCAAAGACACATCTCTCTCTGTACTCGTTCCTCCTGCAAGTACTACAATCTTCATATGAACCTCCATTTATTTATTACTTTCTTTATCCAACAAATCACTTAAACAATATAGAAGAATACCATTCCACTCTACTGACCAATCCGGTGCTTCATCCGTCGTCTGCCACTGACTGTCTTTCGTAAGATAACGCTGTCCCTTGGCATTACTTCCCAGTATATAATGAATCATATTCTCCAAAATCACTTCATATTCCTTACTTGGCGTAATATAATCTACCAAACCAATCAATACTGCTTTTTCCAGATTTAATGAAATATCGTCACTATATACTAAAAAAGTATTCTTCTTAGAAGTACCTGAAATCTGCTCTGCCTCTTCTACCAGTTCCTGCATCAGCTTACTGCACAAATCTCTCTGAGTTCCCTTCTCCGTTTCCAGATAGGCAACCGTACCATAAAAAGAAAATCTATTATCCGTAATCCCTGTCTTTCTATTCTCCAAATATGTATGAACAGACTTCTGATATATCTTATTATACTGATATCTGTATAGCTGAGCATTGGCATAAAAGTATGCTTCCGGATGTGCATCCTGCCCCGATACCTTATCCCAATTCGTAAGATATTTCCATGCCTTCTTATAGGCCGCAGTATATTCTGCTGCCAAATCGCTCTCATACTTACCGAATCGGTCTGCACACACAGCCATGATTCCACAGAATGCAGCGGTGGCCTCATAATCCTCATATATACTGCCTGTCTTCTCATCCTGAATGGCACTCATCCACTCTGCCGCTCTTAACAACTGAGTAATTAAATCATTATCCTTTTCAAAGGTTGCTCCGTGCTGCTGCAATGCCATAAACAAGGCCTGCATCATAAAGCAGGTATCCACTACCCCATTAGCACTTTCCTCATAGGCAGTAGTTCCCATAGCACTTAACAGCTCCTGAAAAACCGTCTGCATAGGCTGCTCCTCTATTTCAAAGGAATAAGACCTTCCTATTATATCTGTTTCTATAAAATAAGTTCCCGGCTTTGTCACCTCTGAAAAATCTCCCACACTGACATAATAACCGCTTTCCTTATCATATATTTCCTCTTCTATTTCCCCTGTATAAACTGTTTCCCAAGTCGACTTATTCACCACACGGAAGCTTTCTCCATGCTCCACTCCCAGAAAATAAGCATACTTATCCGCTTCCTGTCCATATCCGTTGCGGTCCACCAAAATCTTTACCGTACTGACAGGTATCTTATATGTATAGGAGAACTCTGCTGCCATTACACGACTACTGCTTCCCAGTGTTAGCATAATCAAACTTAGTCCCAAGCATAGTATACGTTTTCTCATCTGGTATTCTCACCTTCATATCACAAACTTGACTTCATTTTACACGTTATTTTAGTACAAGTAAAGTCTTTTGAGGCATAGAATATTACACCGCCGAAACAGAATAATCAATTACACTTATCCTGTCCCGACGGACATATTTTACTACTGAAGCATACCCAACGGGTCTATTGCTACACCATCCTTGGTCAGCTTAAAATATACATTACTGCCTTCCTCTGAGTAATAGATAGTCGGTGGTGCCACATATCCTACAATATCACCGGCTTGTACCACCTGACCTTCCGTTACTGCAACATCCTGCAGTTGACCATAGGTAAGCTCATATCCATTTCCCAAGTCAAAAATCACGACTGTTCCCAGCTGTGCATCGTTACGAATCTCTTTAATCAGCGCATCCGCTGCCGCTGTAATCACAGAACCTTCCTCAGCAGCAATCACAATAGACGGATTATAGCGATATTGCTGAAGAGTCTCATGATAAACAGCCTTGTCCATACTATAGTTCAAAAGCACCTCACCGACAATCGGCCATTGAAGGGTTTCTCCCTCCTCAAAAACCGGCATATTGCCAACAAGCTGAGAATTCTCTCCTGCCTCTTCCTCTGCCACGATAGCTTCCGCCTCTGTTACCTCAGCCTCAACAGTTACCAAAGCTTTTGCCTGTGCCTTTTGCTGTTCTAATATTTTCTGTGTATTTTCATTAATGTATCTTGACTCATCTAAAAGCTTTTGTTTGTTATTACCTGCTACTCTTGTATTTGCCTGTGTCATATCAGCATTCTCTTGTATCTGCTTTATCTCTTCTGTTGTTTTCTCCTTTACCTCATTTGTCTGATTCTGTTCCTCGAGCTTTGCAAAATCAATCTGATTTTCTTCCTGTCCTGCCTCATCATTGGATGTCATATATACTCCCGTCAGAGTTAGTGCCGATAGGACAAACACCGCTGCCGCTACCATGGTCATTTTTTCTTTGTGCAAACCCGAACGATTATTACGTCTTTTCATTCTACAACCATGCCTTTCTGTTAATTTATTCTTACCTGCCGTTTACTTTACCCGACATTAACATTATACCCTTTATCCTTTTTCGTATTCGCAAAGTAATAATTCAAAATATCATAACATGACATTCCATCCTGGGCCTGCTTCTTTGCATGGCTTATATTCAGTCCAAATCCGTGTCCGACACCGCGCGTTACAAGCACTATTTCCTTCTCTCTTTCTTCTATTTCAAAGCATGGAGAGCACAAATCAAATTCTTCACAAAAGCGAACGATATCTATATAAATCTGTTCCTTTTTATAAAACAAGCATCCTATATAACCTGCCTCATCCGAAAGCAGCACCCACTCATTAAGCTCCCTCTGTGTCATTTGCTCTCCCTCGATGCTCTCCGGCATGAGAGACTCCAGCCTCTCCCAAAACAAATCCTTTTCAAAATAGTATTTATTCAAATACTTCTCATGATAAATATCGTTTTCACAGCTCTGATTCTGTAAATAGGTTTGTCCCGTATCCCCATTTCCTGCTCTGGTCTGCCCTGCACTCAAATAAAAAAAAGGAGCTTTTATCACATCTCCTTCGTATAAAAGGATGATACCCTCCGTAGCCTCTACTGCCCGTTTGATATCATCCTCTTTATCTTCTGCACTATTTATTTTATACCTTAACAGCTCTTTATATTCGAAAAAACTGCATATCGGCAACCCACATTCTTCATACGGTATCTGCTCCGGTCTTCCACTTTCTTCCCAACAATACACCAGATTGGTTCGACATAAAATGGCCAATGCCTGCACAAGCTGCTCCTCAGTCCCAAAAGGTACCACCGCCGCTATCATATAGGGAATCAATTCCTCCGGGTCATACGTATAGCTGCCTGTTGCATCTGTAACTGCTACCCGAAATCCTGCATCACTGATTTTACGTTTCAGAAGTACATCCTGCTCCTCATCCTGCATGATAATGCCACACAAAAACGGAATACTAAATATGAGTAGAATACTTGCTGCCTTTTTTCTGAATCGCCTCCACATAGCCTCTTCCTCAAAAGCAGTTCTTACTAATACACTATGCCTTACAGCGGATTATGTGATAAAAATATATCCTTATCTTTTCTTAAATACTCTGTGGTTATATCAGCCGTCTGCCTTGCTAATAAAAGCATACTCTGTGCATCACCAATTCTACCCTTTTTCAATGCACCGGCTTGGACAAAAGGCTTTTCCATTTTTATATAATATTCAGAAACACTGATATTATTCGGTTTAAAATGCTTATGCATAGAAACAGGTAATAATTCACCGCTCGGAAGCTTTATTTGCAATGACAATGCCTCTTTTTCCAAGCGTTCCTCAATACCAAACCATTCCTCCACACCATGCAAATAAGTATAGCGGTTCAATCCCACGCCAAGCATCAATACCTTGGCATTCAAGTCATAAAGCTTTCCATAACAGCCTTGTCTTGGACACGGTGTTGAAAACTGTTCCTCACCTGATATGAACTCCTGTAACAGCTTTTGATTCTTACTATATGCCGCTACGGAATGCGTAGGGTGCAGGGAACGCATCACACCCTCTCTTTTGCGAAAGAGATTCGGCAGAATTCCAACGCACGCCGGCTCCTTTTCCGGGTCATAGATTGGATATTCATTAGACATCACACTCCATGTATGAGTTGGTAAAATCAACATTCCATCACATACCGCTTCGGTTAGTGCATCTAGCACCGTATCTGCGCCACCATCTACTTCTCCTATCGCTTTCATGGAAGAATGAACAAGTAATATATCGTCCTTTGCCACTCCAAGTCGTCTAATATCTTCCACTAATGTTTCTCTCGTATGCATTTTCTAATAACCATACCTTTCTAACACTTATACATCACTATCTATTTTGCGAGATTATCATAAACAATTTTCCCTGCATTCGTAATACTCTTATCCTTATCTGATACAATATGCGAATTCTCTACTACAATCTCATCAATCACTGGTGCACCATCATAATTACCAACGACATTTGTATTAGATAAATCAATACCCTCTACCTTAAGACCGATTCCTGCACCATTACAAATAATTCTATTCATTCGAATATTCTTAAAATATGGAATATCATCAGCCTGAACCGTAGGTGCAATCTCTCCTGACTCTCTATAATCAAGAACATAACCCATAGTAAAGATAATTGCTTCCTTCTCAATATTCATCATCTGAATATCCTCTAACAAAATATCCTCCACAACACCGCCACGTCCCATAGCTGACTTAAAGCGGATACCTACATCTGTTCCAATAAACGAGCAGTTCTTAACCTCTACATGCTTGATACCACGAGACATCTCACTACCTACCACAAAGCCACCATGTCCATGATATACTATACAGTCCTGAATTCTTACATACTCTGTTGGAACCTCTATCTCTCTTGCCTTTGCACCCTTTCCTGACTTCATACAGATAGCATCATCACCTACATCAAAGGTAGTTCCAATAATATCTGCATACTTACAAGATTCTAAGTCTAATCCATCACCGTTCTGTGCGTAGTATGGATTACGAATCTTAGCATTTCGAATCGTTACATGCTCGCAGAAGCAAGGATGTACATTCCATGCAGGAGAGTTCTGCAAGGTAATATCTTCAATTAAAATGTTTTTACACTGATACAAATGCACCATAACTGGTCTAAAGAAATCATAGTATTCTTTCGCCGTCTCCAAATTCTCAAGCTTCTTTGACTTCTCTCTTGAAAGCAGCCACGCATCATGAATGGACTTTGTTGGCATCCAGATGAAACCATCTCTTTCCTCTACCAGATACTGTGACTTCTTTAACAGCTCATCCCACTGTCTTGCTGTCATCTTAAACTGCTTTACAGGTCGCCAAAGCTGACCATTTCCGTCAATTGTTCCACCACCTGTAATTGCAATATCACTTACATTCTCAGCCATAATCGGTGACAGGGTGCGAATTGCCGGCATTCCTTCGTAATCTGACCAGTATAATGGATATTCTTCTTCATTTTTGCTAAATAATAATACAGCCCCAGTCTCTACATGAAGATTTATCTTAGACTGTAAACGAATCGGACCACTCAGCCAAATTCCCGCTGGAATAACAACCTTTCCACCTCCGTTTGCTGCCGCCGTATCAATAGCCTTCTGAATGGCCTCTGTATTAGAAACCACACCGCCATTCACGGCACCAAAATCTTTAATATTGTATTCCGCATTAGGAATACTTGGTAATGTAACTTTAAAATCTAACATTGTTTTTCTCCTTTATTATTAATATTCAGGTTTATCGACCCTTTTGGCGCCACCATAACAGGTTTCATTCGAAAGCTGTTAGAGCTTGCACCTAGGTTATCGAATAATTCCAGTATTGATATGTGTCGCAATTCTATGCTCTATACACATGCAATTTAAAAACTTGGCACTGGAGCATGTTTGAGTCTCTCTATGCCCACTCGATTCCAAAAACTTGGCACTGGCGCATGTTTGGAACTCTATATGCCAACTCAATTTCAAAAACTTGGCACTGGCGCATGTTTGGAACTCTATATGCCAACTCAATTTCGAAAACTTGGCACTGGAACAAGTTTGGGACTCTATATGCCAACTCAATTTCGAAAACTTGGCACTGGAGCGAGTTAAAGTCTCTATATGCCAACTCGATTCTAAAAACTTGGCACTGGAGCAAGTTTGAGACTCTATATGCCAACTCAATTTCGAAAACTTGGCACTGGCGCAAGTTAGCATCTCTATATGCCAACTTGATTCCCAAAACTTGGCACTGGCGCAAGTTTAAGTCTCTATATGCCAACTCAGTACCGCCAACTGACGAAAGCGCTCTTTTTAACTTCCTATCCCCCTACAAAACATCTCAGATTGAACTTCTCACCTAAACCAAAATTTATTTATCTCTTCAAATATAGATTATATTCATACGCGTCGCCTTGATACTCTTCCTGTTTTCTGAGTATAAATTCATCAAATCCCAATGCTTGATACATATGAATCGCTCTGATATTATCATCTTCTACTCCGACAGTAAACTCATAATATCCATTTTCCTTTAATATAGATAGAACTGTTTTCAAGAGATACGTTCCGTATCCTTTATTCTGAAAATCTTCACGAACTCTAAATGCAAACATATACGCCCGCCTGCCTCTTATCGCATAATTTTCATCGTCACTTTCATACATTACGTGAAGTTCACCTATTAAAACACCTTTATCATATAAAACAAAAATATCAATAATGCCATTTTGAATATCATGCGTACACTCTAATATCATTTGTTCAATATTATTATACTCAAATAACTCTGTCAAAATATATAAATCATGGACTGCTAATTTTTCTATCTTCATCATATCTCTCTTATAACTTCAAGAAATTTCCTATGCAACTACTTAAACTAACGCACTCACTACAGATTAGAATAGTTTTTCGTAATATAACCCAATAGCGTCTTAATAAAGTATCCTAATATATATTCCAGACAGTTCTTCACTAATTGTAACATATCTTTTCCTTCGCAAATTAAATCTTTTGTAACTTTGAATCTCTTCACAAACCTGAAAGTTTCAAGTGTCAACTTTTTAATTATTTGTATTACATCCATAAATTCAGTTCATCTCTATCACATTTGCCAACAATAACTTCTATCTCATTAAAACATTCTGGAACGAGCGCGTACGCTGTCATCCTGAAGTGTCCTTCCACAATTACAAAGTTCTCATAATCAGAAGTTAAAAAGAATAGTTTAGAAAAAGCACCACCGTTCTTAATATACTCAGCCGCATGACAAAAACCATCATTACTTAAATCATAAATCCGCATCCCACTTCTTATAGTTTCAGCCGCTATCAATGGTTTACCTGTTCCTGCAGACAATTCATTCCAATAACTATAATCTATATATCTAATTTGCTCTAAATCAGAACTTGAAAAACTGCATAAACTCCATTCCGTAAATTTGGTTGGAAAATTTTCAAACAAATCCTTTCCTAAACCATATCCTCTAAATTCTCCAAGTAATTTTTTTCGTTGCATATTTTCGATTTCACTTTGCAAATTTGCCGAAAAAACAACGTTCTCATCAAAGCCAAGTTTCTCCATTATTTTCTTCATCTGTTGAGAAAATCGCTCTGAGGTACTTTCTGCTTTCAGAAATTCTAATATCATTTCATTTTCTGAACTTTCACGTAATATCTTCATTTCCATTCTCCGTTTTTGGTTTTTATAATCCAAATTCACTAATTATCTGAATTATAAAATCCCATTCTTTGTCCATTTCAAAACTGTTTCATATCCGATTTTCTCATACCACTGTGCCACATAGGTATAATGAATATAGCTGTAGTCATACCCCTCGTCTTTTAAAATCTGTGTTGCTTTCTTCGCCATAGTAAGACCAATTCCTCTATCACGATACTCTGGAAGTGTACCAACACAACCCAAACCACCAATTTTAATTATTCGTCCATTTATCTCATAGGTACCTATATTATTAACATGGCAAAAACTTATCAATTTACCATCCAGATAGCCACATAGAACTCTGTCATCCCCAACAAAAAATTCTACCCAATCCTCATCTACTTGTTCAACAATCTTTAATAGTTCCTCTCTATTTCCTTCAAAAAAATCAAACGAAATCGATGTATCTAATGGTTTCTCATACTTGTGTTGGTCAAATTCATTAAGCTGCAAAATCATTTCATCAAATATCCAATCCTCTGATAAATTTTGAATATACTCCTGTTCAAAAAAATTCGGATGCATACTGTTAAATAATATAATTGCTTCTTGTTTTTCCATAACAAATCCTCCAAAAACTGTTTCATCATCTTTAATACCAGCATTTTATATATGAAACTTAATAGTGTGTAAACTTCAAAGTTTCTTTTTGCCATTATCGAACTTTTTCAATATTGGTAATTTCGAATCCATTATTTTTATACAACAAAAGTGCATTCTTATTCCATTCTGCTACATGCAATACAACAGGTTCAGTATTCTTTTTTCTAATACATTGCATTCCCCATAGCAAAAGTTGTTTTCCATATCCTTTATGTTGAAATTTTTTGTTCACTATCAAATCATCAATTTCATTACCATAACATGCAATAGAA
>SVFJ01000036.1 GCA_015056925.1 Lachnospiraceae bacterium
CAATAATACGCTGTTTTAGTTTGGACGATAAAGGTCAAAACTTCAATAATACAGAGTAATACGGGATAAAGTGTGAGCGCTGTGTGAGTTTGGAAGAGGTGCAGACGATTGTAGCACTCGGTGCAGGCAGCATTACAAAGAGAGTCTTTGGTGACGGCAGAATCGAAAGATGTGACAATGTCAAGGATGTCGCTCTGTATATTGAGAAGATTGATGAGATGATAGACAGAAAACGTAATCTTTTGGAAACAGATATGTAGATATTACGAGAAGTGTATAACGGGGGAAGGCGCATGAAGAGACTGTTTAAAAACGGATTGGTTGTAAATGTATTTACAGATGAAGTGGAGCGGGTAGATGTTCTGGTAGAGAATGAGAGGATTATCGGTGTCGGAAAGTATGAAGAGGCAGAGGCGGATGTTATAGAGGATGTATCCGACAAGGTACTTTGTCCGGGCTTTATCGATGGACACATTCATATTGAAAGTACGATGCTGACACCGGCAGAGCTTGCAAAGGTTTGCGTAAAGCATGGTACAACTTCTATTGTGGCTGACCCTCATGAGATAGCCAATGTATGTGGAACGATGGGGATTGCATATATGCTGCAAAGCAGTGAGGAACTCCCGATGACTGTATATATGATGCTTCCGTCATGTGTGCCTTCTACGCCTTTTGATGAGACTGGTGCAGTGTTGCAGGCAGAGGATTTAAGAGCATTCTACGAGAATGAACGTGTGCTTGGTCTTGGAGAAGTGATGAACTATCCGGGAGTGTTGGCAGGGCAGCAGGATGTGTTACGGAAGATAGAGGATGCATATGCTTATGGTCGCATCGTAAACGGACATGCACCATTGCTTTCGGGAAAAGCATTAGACCATTATATAGCGGCAGGTATTACGGATGACCATGAGTGTTCTGAACCAGAGGAAGCTAAGGAACGAATTCGAAAAGGACAATGGGTCATGATTAGACAGGGGACGGCGGCACGTAATCTTGAAGCATTATTGCCTTTGTTTGAAGAACCGTGGTCTCATAGATGTATGCTGGTGACGGATGACAGACATCCGGCAGATTTGATTGAAGAGGGACATATTGACCATATCATCCGTATGGCGGTTAAGGCAGGAAAGTCAGCAATTACTGCGATTCGTATGGCAACGATACAGGCGGCTTCTTATTATAATCTGCGACAAGTGGGAGCTATTGCGCCGGGGTATGTTGCGGATATGTTGATTTTGGATGATTTGGAGTCGGTAAAGGTAAGAGATGTGTACCGTCATGGCGTGAAGGTGGTTGACAAGGGAAACATCATAAGTTTTCAAGATGCTGTGGTACCGATGGAGATAAAAGGAGCAGTAGAAAATTCTTTTCATATAGAAGAACTAAAGTTGAGTGATTTTTCTATAGAACCGAAAGGGAAAAGATGTAGGGTGATTCAGGTACAAGCAAGTCAGCTTCTTACCGAAGAACGGATTGCGGAGCTTGATTTTGAAAAGAATAATGGAATTGATGTGGAACGGGATATCTTGAAGCTTGCTGTAGCGGAAAGACATCATAATACGGGACATATTGGTATCGGATTTGTTTCGGGAATTGGTATGAAGAGAGGTGCCATTGCATCAAGTGTATCACACGATTCCCATAATCTTATAGTGATAGGAACTAACGAAGAAGATATGCTTCTTGCGGCAAACCGCATTAGAAATATAGGCGGTGGTAATGTGGTAGCAGCAGATGGAAGGATTCTTGCAGAGATGCCGTTACCGATTGCAGGATTAATGAGCGAGCTGTCGGCGCAGGAGGTGGCCAAACAGAATCGGGCAGTCAGAGAGGCTGTACATACCCTTGGGGTAGCCAATGGTGTGGAGCCGTTTATGAATATGGCATTTATCAGTCTGCCTGTTATCCCTGCTCTGAAAATGACAACTTTAGGTTTGGTAAATGTAAATACGCAGGAAATGGTTCCGGTATTTGTTGATGATGAACAGTAAATGGTAGAGAATATGTTGTAGGATATGTCGTCTGCTACTTGAAAATACACCTAAAAGAGTGTAAAATCTTTAGGGAAAATTTATTATATTAAATGAAAGATAAGACTGCCTTGATGCAGGATGGAGGAGATTTATGGCATTAAGTAAGAAGCCTGTTAATGGTATGAAGGATATCATGCCACAGGAGATGCAGATTCGTGATTATGTTATGGGTGTGATTAAGGAAACCTATGGTAAGTTTGGTTTTACACCTATGGAGACACCTTGTATGGAGAATATTGCAAACTTAAGCAATAAGCAGGGTGGAGAGAATGAGAAGTTAATCTTTAAGGTAATGAAGCGCGGTGAAAAGCTGAATCTTGAGACAGCACAGTCAGAGGAGGATTTAGTAGACTTTGGTATGCGTTATGATTTAACAGTACCGCTTGTTCGTTATTATTCGAATCATGCTAATGAATTGCCTTCTCCTTTCAAAGCTTTGCAGATGGGTAATGTTTGGAGAGCAGATAGACCTCAGAGAGGTAGATATCGCCAGTTTATGCAGTGTGATATTGATATCTTAGGTGAGGCATCTAACCTTGCAGAGATTGAGTTAATTCTTGCGACTACTACAACACTTGGCAAGATTGGATTCAAGAATTTTGAGATCCGTATCAATGATAGAAGAATTCTTAAGGCAATGGCAGCCTACAGCGGATTTGCTGAGGAGAATTATGACAGCATTTTTATTACACTGGATAAGATGGACAAGATTGGTCTTGAGGGTGTAGAGGCTGAGCTCTTAGAGGAAGGCTATGCAAAGGAAAGTGTAGAGAAGTACCTTGGCTTGTTCAAGGGAATGCAGGAGTCTGAGGATACCTTGGCCTTTATTGAAGAGAAGATGACAGGCTTCCTTGATGATGAGGTAAAGGCTAGCTTTAGAGAAATCGTTGAGAGTGTGAATGCAACTAAGGGCGACCACTTTAAGTTAGTATTTGACCCGACTCTTGTAAGAGGTATGTCTTACTATACAGGTACTATTTTTGAGATTGCTATGCCGGAGTTTGGCGGAAGCTGCGGTGGCGGTGGACGTTATGACAAGATGGTAGGTAAGTTCACAGGTAAGGATGTTCCTGCTTGTGGTTTCTCTATCGGATTTGAGAGAATTATTCTTCTTTTGATGGAGAGTGGCTTCAAGGTACCGGGGCAGAGCAAGAAGATTGCATACTTAATCGAGAAGGGTGTGGAAGGCGATGCACTTTGCAAGGTAATCGCTGAGGCACAGGATGCGAGAAAGGACGGCACACAGGTACTGGTTGCTCGTATGAATAAGAATAAGAAGTTCCAGAAGGAACAGCTAATGGCTGAGGGATATGAAGAATTCAAGGAGTTCTATAAGAATCCATTAGCTAACTAGGAATGAATAGATTAAACAGAAAAGAGGATATAATCATGGCTGAGAGTATGAAAGGTTTGAAGAGAACCCATAGATGTACAGAGCTTTCCGGAGCAAATGTCGGAGAAGTTGTAACTGTAATGGGTTGGGTGCAGAAGAGTAGAAATAAGGGAGGTATCATTTTCGTTGACCTTCGTGACAGAAGTGGTCTTTTACAGATTATCTTCGAAGAGGGAACAGATATGAACCGTTTCGTAGATGCAGAGAACTTTGCTAAGGCAGAGAGCCTTAGAAGTGAGTTCGTTATTGCTGTAGTTGGTAAGGTAGAGAAGAGAGCAGGTGCTGCAAATGAGAATCTTGCAACGGGAGATATCGAGATTCGTGCAACACAGCTTCGTATTTTGTCAGAGGCACAGACACCTCCATTCCCAATTGAGGCAGATTCTAAGACTAAGGAAGAGCTTAGATTAAAGTATCGTTACCTTGATTTGAGAAGACCTGACTTACAGTCTAAGATTATGATGAGAAGTAAGGTGGCAGCTAAGATTCGAGAGTTCTTAACAAATGAAGGATTCATGGAGATTGAAACACCTATTTTGAATAAGTCTACACCTGAGGGAGCAAGAGATTATCTTGTACCAAGCCGTGTGCATCCCGGTACATTCTATGCATTGCCACAGTCACCACAGCTCTTTAAGCAGCTGTTAATGTGCTCCGGTTATGACAGATATTTCCAGATTGCAAAGTGCTTTAGAGATGAGGACCTTCGTGCAGACAGACAGCCTGAGTTTACACAGGTGGATATGGAGTTATCCTTCGTAGATGTGGATGACGTTATTGAAGTGAACGAGAGATTGTTGAAAACTGTATTCAAGGAGACAATCGGTATTGATGTTCCAAACCCAATCCCAAGAATGACATGGCAGGAGGCTATGGACAGATTTGGTTCTGATAAGCCTGATACACGTTTTGGTATGGAGCTTGTGAATGTCAGCGATGTCGTTGCAGGCTGTGGATTTAGTGTATTTACAGGTGCATTAGAGAATGGTGGTTCTGTTCGCGGTATTAATGCAAAGGGACAGGGCGAGATGCCAAGAAAGAAGATAGATGCATTAGTAGAATTCGCTAAGGGCTTTGGTGCAAAGGGACTTGCATATATTGCAATCCAGCCTGACGGAACATTAAAGTCATCTTTTGCTAAGTTTATGACTGAGGATGAGATGGCTGCATTAGTGAAGGCTATGGATGGAGAGAACGGAGACCTTCTTCTCTTTGCTGCTGATAAGAATAAGGTAGTATGGGATGTTCTTGGTAATCTTCGTCTTGAGATTGCAAGAAATCTTGAGTTATTAGATAAGAATCAGTATAACTTCCTTTGGGTAACAGAGTTCCCGTTATTAGAGTGGGATGAGGAGGATAACAGATTCGTTGCTATGCATCATCCATTCACTATGCCAATGGAAGAGGATTTACCACTTCTTGATACAGACCCTGGTAAGGTTCGTGCAAAGGCTTATGATATCGTATTAAATGGTACAGAGCTTGGTGGCGGTAGTGTTCGTATCTTCCAGCATGATATTCAGGAGAAGATGTTTGAGGTAATTGGTCTTTCTAAGGAAGTAGCTACAGAGAGATTCGGATTCCTCTTAGATGCATTCAAGTATGGTGTTCCACCACACGCAGGACTTGCATTTGGTCTTGACCGTATGGTTATGCTTATGGTTCAGGCAGACTCTATCCGCGAGGTTATCGCATTCCCTAAGGTAAAGGATGCTTCATGTCTTATGACAGATGCGCCTAATATCGTAGATGATATCCAGTTAGAGGAGCTTGGTATTACGATTGTAGCGCAGGAAGAGGCTAAGGACGCGGAATAATTATATATAGAAATGATACAGGCAGCTGTTCCGAGAGGGACAGCTGTTTTTTCGCGAGGTTTCTTCATAAAAAAATGTTGACATAAAAATTCGACATAAATTGACAAATGTGGGCATATTGACATATAATGAAACCCGTTGAGATTAAATTCTTAAATTTTTATTAAGAGCGAGAAAGGGAGAGACAAATGAAGAGAGTTTTAAAGCACCCATTAAGCTGGTGTGCATGCGGATGTCTTGTTGCTGCTGTAGGTGTGGCAATTATTGGTGGTGCAATGCACCCGAAGGTGTCTGTCATCAACAAGTTTGAAAAGGCAATGAATGAGTCAGATAAGGAGGCGTTAGCAGAGTGCTTTTATGATGCCGACAGTGAGGAACTGGCGTTTTTAATCGGAATAAATGCCATGACAACTTACAATGAGGAGAGTGTACAGACATATTATCTCTATGGTGAGAATGAGCTGGAGGATACAGACAAAGAACTCGGAGATAAGCTTTATACCAATAAGGTGATTGGTATTATGAAGAGTGGCGGTCAAATTGTAGATACTGAAGTTTCAGATATCGAGATTTGGGAAATTGAAGGTAAACAGTATATAGGGCAGTAGGAGAGAGTAATACCAATGAAGAGATTAAGATATTATTTAAGTGTTTTGCTGATTGCAATCACAGTATGTATGTCGTTAACGGCTTGTTCAGCAGGTTCCACTATTGAAACGACATTAAAGATTAATGATGATTTATCGGGCGTACGTGTTATGGATGTAGCCATTGATGATAGTGTATTTTCAGAGTCATTTAATGGTACAATTGAGGATTTGCATAATGTAATTGTGGCAAATTGCCCGGCAGATTTAACTTATACATATTCGGATGAAAGCGGTGTAAAAACATATACATTTGAGCTGGCATTTTCGTCATTAGAGGATTATAAGACAAAGGTTACAACATTGACAGGAACGGAGCCGACGATTGATATTCAGGTACCAAATACAGTATGGGTGAATGGATTTTATATTTCAGAGTCCTTTTCAAGTAGTTCGTTACTGTACTGGTTGAGAACAGCGATTGTTGATGCAGGTTTGGTTTCGTCTTCAGATGCAAGTAACATTTTTGAAGATGGTGAGAACCTTGTAGAATATAATGCAGAGACATATTCATCATATTCATCATGTATTAGTGTCGATGAAGTTGAATATTTGGGTATCGCAGAAATTCAGATTTTAACTGAGCTGATTGACTATGATTTAGTAAATGAGACAATTGCATTTGTTCTTCCAATCAATACAATGGAGAAGAAGGGCGATGAAGTTACTGCATATTTGGAGAGTGCAGCACCGGCAGGAGCTGAAACAGAATGGACGGCAGATGAGTTTGAAAGACCGATTTTCAAGATTACTGTTAATAATATTGCAATGAGCGATATTTCGGCAATGGTGACACAGGTATTTGGAACAGAGACTTCTTATGCAGAGGTAACAGAGGTTGAAGCGCGCCCGTTTGCACTGGGTTACCAGGTTGACTATACAATTGATTTGGCTAACTACATGGCAGGAAATCAGAACACACCTGTAGCCTTCGCTATGAGCCTTCCGGAGCATTTCTGGATTGGTGAGAATGTAAATGCCATGAAGACGCAGGAGAACTTTAGTGCTTGTGAGTATTATGACAAGTATTATTATGTGGGATATCAGTGGGTATCAGGTGGACAGACCATCACACAGCCGATGATTTCGGAGAAGAGATTTGAAGTTAGCAATCTTAATGTTGCAACAAAGAGAAGCATGACGGGCAAGTTTGAGCGAGTAAGTGAGTTTACACTGGATAGAGTTCCGGAGGAAGATGAGCTTGCCGTTATGGTTGCAAGAATTGATGGCAAGGTAAATCCTGTTGAGGAAGAAACAACTGTTGAAGCAACAAGTGTTGTGACTGAAACGGCAGAAGCAGCAGTAGAAGTTGCGACAGAAGCAGAGGAAGTAAAGCTTCCTGAGTATAAGTTTAAGGTTGACAGTTCAAATAAGGATGATGTATGCAAGATTACAGTAACACAGAAGGGTGATGCGGAAGGTCTTATGTATACAACTGCTTTGTGGACAGGAGATGAAGGTGAGCTTGTTTACGGTGAAAAGTATGAGCTTTTCAAGACAAAATATCAGGAAGGCTTTGTAGAGGATATTAACTTTGGCGTATATGATGATGATACTACAGATGACTATTCATGTACCTATACGGTAGACCTTGGAGCATTCTCGAACATTACTTACACAGATTGCGACAGTGCAGTCATTTCAGGAGGTAAGGCAGTTCTTACGAATGCAGGTACAGATATTACCGTAATCTCAGAGCGCGTAAATATCTGGGGAATCTTATTCTATCTTTTGTTTGTAGCAGGTGTGGCATTAATCGTATTTGTATTTGTAAAGACAGGTGTAGCGCAGGAGCTTATTGCAAAGGTAAAGGAAAAGTCCGCAACAAAGGCAGCAGCACAGCCGGTAGCAGTACCTGCAAGTGCTAGCGTGGCTGAGCCGTCAGAGGTGGCAGTAGAGGCAGAGCCTGAAAAGCCGGATGCAGAGGAAGCAAAGACAGAAGAGACAGTGCAGACAGATGCGCCTAAGATTAAGGGATATTGTACAAGCTGTGGAACACCTTATGATGAGGATGCATGTGTATGCGTGAAATGTGGCAAGAAATTAGTTGAGGAATAGGAGAAGGATACTATGGCATTTTGTAAATATTGTGGAAGTGAGTTACAGGAAGGACAGCTTTGCCAATGTGATAAGGCTGTTGCAAGCAGAGAGGTTAAGCCGGCAGCAGAAACTGCACCGGCACAGGAGAATACTACACAGACTGTAGCAGCTACAACAGCGGCACCGGTTGCAGCAAATGAGCAGGGAGCTGCTATTGTAAAAGAAGTAAAGAATGTAGCATTAAAAACAATTGGTAATATCGTAAATCTGATTAAGGCACCGGTAACAGGCGGAGCAGAGTTTATGAAGAAGGCAGATTCTAAGGAATCTGTTACATTAATCGTATTACAGGCAATTTTCGCAGCTGTGTTTGCATGTGTTCTGGTTGGAGCATATAATAAAAGCTTTGGTGATGCTGAATATTATGCAGATATGAAGTTTTCGGGTGTGAAGATTTTTGTATTCACAGTGTTATTCTCATTGATTACTTCACTTGTTCTTGCTGCTTGCAACTTTGTATTCTTCAAGATTTGTAAGGTTGCAGCTGATTGGATGATGGCAGTAAAGGTTCTTGCAGTAAGAGCAGCTGTGCTTGCACCAGCACTTTTAGTGGCAGTGCTTTTGTTTGCTATGAATGAAGGACTTGGACTTGTATTTTATATGGCAACTGTTCTGTTGACTGCCATTTTACTGTATGCAGGCTTGACTGCTGTAGATGGTGTAAGTAAGAACAAGGCGGTATATGGAGTGTTTGTAATTACGGTTATTTCCGTAGTGGTAATCTGGATTCTTGCAGACAAGGGATTTGGGTTGTATGCTCCTGAAGCCTATAAAGAAAGTGAAGCAACATTAACAGATATATTTGGAAGATACTATTAAGATGAGAAAAAAAATAGGATTACGTCTCCTTGGCATGCTTGCAGGAGGCTGTATGTTATATGTATTCTTATTTTGCATAGTTTATTTTGGAATGGCACGAGAGGGATTTTTCCTCTCGTCCATTGATTTTCAGAAGATAGAAGTCAAATGGGATATGCAGGAAGAGGATATACAGATAGCATTGAGCGAAATGCTGACTTATGTAAAGAACTGGGATGAGAATGCAGATCCGCAGTTTCAGATTGATATAAATGGTGAAATGGTTGATTTCTATACCAAGCGTGAAATATCACACATGCAGGATGTGCGAAGAGTGATGACAGGATTTACTTATGTGGCAATTGTGTCAGCTATATTAGGCGTGATAAGTCTAGGGGTACTTGTAAGTAAGAAACGATTCGCTGATATAGCATATGGATACATATATACTACCGGTGCTGCGCTTATTTTGTTGGTAATTGTTGGAGTTATTAGCATAATTGATATTCAATGGTTGATTAACGTATTCCATAAGTTATTTTTTGAAGGTAATACCTGGGTGTTGAATCCAGCTAAAAGTAAGGTGGTATGGTTCTTTGGCAAAGCAGCTTATCGTAAGATGGTAGTGTATCTAATGGCTGCGGCAGTGGTGGTAATTGGTGCATTGATAGCGGCTATATGTTACATCAAAAGACATTATGTAAATTTTTTTGAAAAAAGATAAAAAAGTGCTTGCATTATGTTTGAGAATATAGTATTATAAACAAGCTGAGTCGCGACAGAAGATAAGATTCAAAGCGAAGCGATTCTTTAGTGCGAAAGCGAAAACATATGCTTATGTGATGAAGTGGTGGAAGTCATGGCCGAATGGCCATAAATAGCCATGAGTCACAAAGTGAATCATGGCTCGTTGGTCAAGCGGTTAAGACGCCGCCCTCTCACGGCGGAAACAGGGGTTCGATTCCCCTACGAGCTGCTTCTGTTTTTTCAATATCGCATATGATACGGCTCGTTGGTCAAGCGGTTAAGACGCCGCCCTCTCACGGCGGAAACAGGGGTTCGATTCCCCTACGAGCTGCTTCTGTTTATTAATATCGTATATAATATGGCTCGTTGGTCAAGCGGTTAAGACGCCGCCCTCTCACGGCGGAAACAGGGGTTCGATTCCCCTACGAGCTGCTAACTGTTGAAAGCGTAAGCTTTTTGTACAGCCCAACCCGAGAAGTTCCAGAACTTGCAATAGTGCTTGTTTTGGGATTTTTTTTGTTTATAATAACTAATCCGTGCATCCGATATGCAAAGAACTGTGCATATCGGGTGCATTTATTTTGGCTATTGTGCAAATAACTGAAAAAAACGAAAAAAGTAGACACAAATTACTTGATTTGATAAAATAATAGATAATAGAGCGACTGTACGCAAAAAAACAGATAAAACAATGTGTAAAGGAAATGGGAATTCAAGAACTAGGGGGTAACGATTTATGAATCAGACGCCAAAGGAAACAAAACGAGTAAGTATTTTGATTAAGCTGATGCTGCCAATATTGTTGGTGTGTATTATAGGTTTGACAGCTGCTGTGACCGGATTTGTAGCATTGATGATGAATCAGCAGGCGAGCTCTAATATATCAGACCAAGGCTTAAATAATATCATAACATTAGATGAGGTAAGTGAAAACTTCCAGATTGCGCAGAAGTACGCCTTGACTTATTGCTCCATGCCGGGGGATGAGGTCTTGTATGAATATGTAAAGCAACAGTTAGGAGTTATTGCTGAAAGCTATATGTACTATGAACAGTATATGGATTCTGTAAAGGATTATTTCCCCAAAGAGCATCATGAGTTGATTGATGAGACCTTTGCTGAATTGCAGGTTGCGATTACAGATATCTATGGAATGATGGATATGGCAAAGACGGATAAGCAGGGGGCTTTTAATCTTTTAAATGACAGTATGATTACCTGGCAGGAAACAATTGAGGCAGATATTGCTACTTTGATTGCAGATAATGATGCGCAGATTGCCCAGCTGGCGGCAGGACAGATTACAACCTTCCAGACAGCACAGACAATCATTGTATTTGTAATTATTGCGGAAGTATTTACATTCTTTACGGCTGCTATGATGATTATGTTCAATGTTGTTCGGCCATTAAAGAGACAGAAGAATCAGTTATATGAAGTGATTAATGATATCAATGCAGGTAAAGGTGATTTGACCAAGAGATTGGGTACAAGACAGAATGATGAAATCGGAGAATCTTCAGAGGGTATTAACAGCTTTATCCAGACCTTGCAGGGAATCATGAGTAAGATTATTACCAATACCAATGTATTGGACCAGGTAGTAACAGATGTTGCAGCGAGTGTTAGTGCTTCTTCTGAAAATACAAGAGATATTTCTACGATAATGGATAAACTGTCCGTAACAATGGATGAGGTTTCTTCTACAACCAAGAGCGTAAATGAGAATACAATCTCCGCAGAGGAGAAGGTTAAGAATATGGCAGAACAGACTGAGGTCATTTCAAAGTATGCACAGGAAATGAAAGACAGAGCAGTAGTGTTAGAGGAGAATGCTAAGAAGAATAAAGAAATTACAAGTAATATGATTGGTGAGATTACCAATGAAATGGAAAATGCTGTTGAAAAGAGTAAGGACGTACAAATTATTAACAGCTTAACAGAAGAGATTCTGGAAATTGCATCAGAAACAACCCTACTTTCTCTGAATGCTTCTATTGAGGCGGCAAGAGCGGGTGAGTCAGGAAAGGGCTTTGCAGTAGTAGCGGAGCAGATTCGAAGGCTGGCAGATACATCAGAGAAGACGGCTGAAAAAATTCAAGATATCAATCAGATGGTAATTGAAGCGGTAGATGGTCTGGTACTGACATCGAATAAGATGATTGGATATATTAATGAAAATGTATTGGCTGACTACGAATCCTTTGTGGTTGGAGGAAGACAGTACAGTGAAGACGCAATTCATATCGATATGACGATGAAGGATTGTGCAAATGACGCAAAGCAGACATTGACCAGCATTGCACAGATGGCAGACGCGGTGCATGGAATCAGCGTGGCAATGGAAGAAAGTGCCCATGGAGTAGTCAATGCAGTAAATAATGTAGACGCTTTGGTTGACAATATGGCAACAGTAAATAAGAAGATGGAAGAAAATAGCGCAGTAGGTAAGGCATTAAAGGCAGAGGCAGCAAACTTCGTTAGAGTGTAGAACAAAAGACATCGAGACCGGGTGAGACAGGATGTGGAGCCTGGTTTTGATATCTAAAAAACAGGTTGTAAAAATACTCACAGTAAGACTCATGAGGAAAGACATAAGGTGGGTTAAGTGAGGAGAAACACATGAAAGAAGTATTAAAAGAAGGATTTGAAAAGTTAAAAGGATTTAACAGAAAATGGACAAAGCGTGTGCTTGCCTTTGTTTTGTGTTTGACAATTACTTTTGCGACAATGCCTACTTGGGCATCAGATGTGGTGAGTGAGACAGAAACAGAGTACGACTACGGTATTTCTCTGCCGACGCTGGATGATGAGGATTATGAGAATATACAGCAGCCGGAAGTGGAAGTGCCGGATGACGAGGAAGGAGATATACCTGAGTCAAGCAGTGTCTCTGAGTCAAGTGAAGTGGTTGAGTCGAGTGAAGCGGTGGAATCAAGTGAAGTGGTGGAATCGACTGAAACAGAGACAGAGTCGATAACAGAAAGCGAGATTGAGTCGATAACAGAAAGCGAGACAGAGACGATAGCAGAGACTGAAACTGAAACGGAAACAGAGACGGAAACAGAACTGGAAACAGAAACAATCCCTCAGATTGAGGTAAGTAAGGTCAAGGTTGTAATAGAGGGATTGGTTGGCATTGATTCCTCAAAGATTTCTTTTGTGTTTATGGATATGAATGAAGGCGGAGAAATCACTCAAAATGATGATGGAACCTATGACCTTGTAGATGGATGTACTTATCAGGTGGTTAACATCATTGGTTATACGGGCGCTATCCCGATAGAGATTAACGGAGAAGAGATTAATGATGAGTTCAGCTTTGTATACCACGGAGGTGAATCTATTGTTATTACATTCTTCTCAGCTGAGCATATGGTAACAGAGACAGCGGTGCAGATTACTGTTAATGGACCGGATGACAATTTCAACAGCATCGTGGATAATATCAGCTTTGCTTTGACACCGCCATCGGGAGAGAATGCGGTTAGCTTTCATACGAGCGGTGGAACAGCTACCGTAACATTAATAGAGGGTAATGATTATGAATTGCATTATTCGGGTATAGAGGGATATTACTTATCTTCGATGACAGGGGTTTCCATTCCTTCGGATAATAAGTCCGGTAATGATATCACTTATACCTGTGATGGCAATGCGGTAACCATTACATTTTCGGCAGTGCCTAAGATGTATTCAACAGGAAATGGAGATTACAGCTTAAAGGTAGATACTTTTTATGATTTATTGAATGAATATGGAATGAGCGCAGTGGGCGGCATTTATAATGATGGTGGTCTTATTTCTGTATGCTATGATGCAGACCACCCCGTCAGCTTTATTGAAAGTGCGGTAGATGCAGATGCACATTATCTGGTGCTGCATCCCGGCGCTTATGTCAGTGCGAATCTGACAAACAGTAGTAGTGCGTATTTGGCTAAGGTTGTGTATTCGGCAAGCTCTAACGGAACTGCCGTAAATCCGGGTATGGGCGTTTATGGTTCGGCGATATCGCAGTATGATGGAACAGCTAGCAGCAGAGTAATTGATTCTTTGGAATATTATAAGCTGTTAGAGCCGGGTAAGCATTATACCTTTGGCGGAAATGGAAATATTGCGATTCAGGATATGGTACTGTATCAGGTAGAGAATAAGACTTTGACGGGGCAGCTTTTGAATGTTGGAAATATGCTGACTGGCACAACAACGATTACTTATACAAACAGTACTTATGGAATTACAAAGACAGCTACTGTACAGACGGACGGAAGTTATACGATTAGTCTTCCTGCAACGACAGAGGGATTGGAATATAAGGTTACTCTTGCAGATGATGCACCGATCAGTATGCTTGAGGTTGTAAATACAGTGAAGATTTACCGAGACAGTACAAGTGCCGGTTCCTTTGAGGTGGAGGCTTTTGGTGCAGTAGAGTTTACGTTTAGTTCGCAGGATGCAGGCTTTGCGTCTGTTTCGGGTGCGATTAGTGCGGTTAATGTAACATTGAACAGAACAACAACAACTGTTAACAAGGGTAGTGATGGAACATTTAAGACCTCTTTGGCATTGGGACAGACTTACAAATTCACAGTAGAGGGTGTACCTGCTTATGAGGTTGTGGCGGTTGTGGCAAATGGTACTACAACAACAGGTAATACATACATTTATACAGGTGGCGAATCTACAATTGAGCTTGTGATGGGGCCAAAGAGTACTTATAAGGTTTATTTTGATATTCTTGCAGAAGACCAGGCGGTATTAACAGATAAGAATATTGATTTCACGGATGGAACTTATACATTTACATTTACCAACGGAAATAATGTAGTAACACCTACAGTGCAAAAGGATGCAGCGGGACGTTATTATGTAGAGCTTTGTGTAGGCGATTATGAGGTTGCTTTGACTGGAAGTGGAATGGATGTATTGCCATATGTGTTGTCTTCTACAGCGGTATCTGTTATGGATGTCAATGAAAACCTAGGAGAAGAGAATTTGTTCTATTTTGCAATGGATGCTGTCACAAAGTGGACATTTAGTACAGCGGGAGGCTTTGATAAAGCCCTTAATGGCACTTCTGATTATTGGCAGGGATTATTTCTGGATGCAACATCAGGAAAGATTGAAATTAATCAGGGTAAACAGGCTGTTATGAATACAGGTACGGTTGTTTCTGTTCCAGTGACAGGGCCTTCGACCATTACAATTACGGCATATGATTCGAAATATGGTGCTTATTTGTCAGTAGCTGGTGGACAGACGGGAGCAACCATGTCTTATAATGGTGCCAAAGCGATTATTAATTATACGGGAACAGAGGAGTATGTGAAATTCACAACAACTTCGCAGACCTATTTCTATACAATTGAGGTAGAAGAGGGAGCAGAAGAGCTTCCGGAGGAAGAGGATAGCGGTACAGAGTGGTATTTTTATGATGATGGAACACATGAGTTCTATAATGATACAATTCAAAGTAGAACAGGCGAGTATAAAGGCCTGTTGGTAGATGCGACAAGTGGAAAGCTGGCAGCTAGACAGCCACCGACTTATGCAGATAAAAATGATACACAGATGAATGCAGGAACGATTATATCAATTCCTGTAACAGGTGATTGTACGATAAAGATAACTGCCACGAACACGACCAATGCTGCCAAGCTTTGTTTGGATAGCAGTCATGGAAGTGAAGCGGTATGGAATTATGATTCAGCAAATACATATGCAACGGTTACATATACAGGCGGGGAAGGCTATGTGAAATTTGGTGTGTCTTCGGGAAGCTCGTATATTAAGTCTATCATCGTGGAATATCCTGAGATAGAAGAAATTACCGAATGGTATTTTGATGGAACGGGCGCGGTAAGCTTTAATGATACCGTTCAGAATACGCAGACAAGCTGGAAAAATCTTACCATTGATGCAACTGTATCGGGTGCAAAGCTGGCGTTTAGAACATCAGATTCACAGATGAATGCAAATACCCGTATTACAATTCCTGTAACAGGCGAATGTACGATTGCAGTGAAGAGTTATTATGGCAGTATCAAACTGTATGATGGCAGTGCTAATGTGGATTCTGTCACGGATGCAACGATTGCAACTGCTACAGAGTCTGGAAGTAGCAAGTATATATCCACAGTAACCTACACAGGTAGTGGTGGTGATGTAACCATTGTGGCAAATCAGAATGATTACTTGTACTATATCAAGATAACCTATCCTTCATCAGGAGAAGAAGAGGTTTATACAAAATGGAACTTTAAGGATTATGGAGATGGGGAACCATACTTTGCAGATACCTTGCAGGGAAGTAGTGGAATAGGTACATGGAGAGGCTTACAGATTGATGCAACAGCAGGTAAGCTCGGCGGTAGCTCAAGCTATGCGCAGATGAATCAGGGAACCTTGATTTCCATACCAGTGACTGAGGCGTGTTCTATTGCAGTGACAGCACATGATGCGAATTATGCAACGGGTATC
The DNA here is from genome assembly GCA_015056925.1 of Lachnospiraceae bacterium. GTDB lineage: Bacteria > Bacillota > Clostridia > Lachnospirales > Lachnospiraceae > COE1. The sequence goes on from SVFJ01000036.1 coordinate 16,019, forward strand.
GACTTGCAATCAGGGCAGTCAAATGCGACATTAAGCAGAGATGGAAATGTTCTTACAATTGATTACACGGGTTCAAAAGGTTATGTAACGATAGAGGCGATAAGTAATACTTATCTACATAAAATTGAAATTCTTACAACCATTACAGATGAGGAGACAGTGGTCGAAGACGACAAGCTCCCTCGTATCGCTAAGACAGGAGAACTCTTTGGTAGTAAAGCAACCATCGTAGAGGAAACTGTGGATGGACAGAGAATTACAGTGAAGTCATCCGGCGGACAGAAGTTTGGTAAGTGGAATAAGGGTGACAGTACCTTTAATGCTATGGGATATTATATCTTTGAAAAGACAACAGGCTATGATACCTTGTCCTTTGATATGAAGATAACCCAGAACAACTCCGGCAGCTGGTATGGTGTATTTCCGGGTATTTTCTCAGAGGAGAATGAGTATACCTTGTCCTTTAGAAATGACGGAAAGCTGGAGAAGGTTTATCCTACAGATTCCTTATATACGACAAACTCGGGTATCGGAACACATACCGCAGGTGATAAGATTCATATCGAAATCACCAGAACAGGTGATGCAACCTGTACCATCAGCTATGCAAGCTATGCGGACGAATCTTTTGCAGGAGAAATAGAATACGAGATGCTGGATGCAACAGGTACAGATTTGCATTTTGGTCTTGCGATTTCAGAGGCATCAGTAGAGCTTAGCAATATTCTTTATCTTCAGAGAAGTAGTGCAGGTGGAACAGCGACAGAGTATTATGACCAGAATGATATCTACGCACCATCAGGAACTGTACCAACAGCACGAGCATTGTATGCGGTAGCGGCAGAGGTAGACGGAGCAAGTGTTGTAAAGCTCTCTATCTTGGGTGATACACCGACAGGAGATGCATTCTATATCATTGAACGTTCCGAAGACAATGGTGCTACATGGCAAGTGATTACGGAGACGGTTTATGGCGTAAGCTGTATTGACGATACCTTAATTCCGGGTCAGGCAGGTACTTATATTTATCGTGTAACCGGCCAGCTTGGAAGACCTAGTCTTGGTGGAGCACAGAGTACGCCTGTGGTATCAAAGAGTGTTACAGTAGACGGTGCGTTAGAGCAACCGGAAGTAACTGCTGTTGGAAGTTCAACAGGTGTAACCTTAACATGGGAATATGATGGTGTTTATGATTATTTCACTATTTATCGCTATTCTTATGATGATGGTTATGATGGATTAGAGGTGATTCGTAGAAAGGAAACAAGTCTTACCTATACAGACACGATAGTAGAAGGCGGTATCATTGCTGATGATCCGTATTACTATATTGTACAGGCAGTAGTGGAGGCAAAAGAGGCAACAGATACTATGCCTGCTACAGAATATAATGAGAGTTTGATAACAGAGGAATCTGCAGTGTGGGCGGTTCCAACATCAAATAGAACAGGCTATGATTATGAGAAGTATGATATTGTCATTACAAACCGTTCTTATCAGACAGTATTTACGAATGAAATATTGATTGAAGGTTTGGTAGATGGTGGCAGTGGTACGATTACAGCCTATGTCAATGGTGCCGGTACAAGTAAGAGTGTTGCGGACCGAGAGGCATTCAGCTTTGAGTTGACACTGAATCAGGGTAGAAATGATGTATCCCTTATTTTTACAGGTGCAGACGGAGTACAGACAAAGAAATCGTTTAACTATATTTATGCAACAGATTATGATGCGATTGTAGATGCAAGCTTTACGGGAACGGATGGTGAGGCGTCTACGATAGTGACCGGTGCAACAGTACCGACTTATAAGACGGTTACGGCGGCAATTGAGGCGGCGCCAACCAATGCATCATCAAGTGACAGACATGTCATTTTGATTTTGGAAGGTTCCTATGAGGAAAGATTGGTTGTGAATAAGTCTTATATTACTCTGTTGGGTGAGGAACCGGAGAAGACAAGCATTCATTATTATCCGGGTGTGCTTGGCTCAGATTATGAAGCCGGTGGAGATATGTCTTTACGTTGTGCGACATATATTCAGTCAGGGGCAACAGGCTTTAGTGCAGAGAATCTGACTTTTGCCAATGATTATGTATATTCAACCAATGATGGAAAGAGTAATAAGTCAGCGGATGCGCTTCGTATTGATGCCAATAATACGACATTCATTAACTGTATCCTGACAGGTGTACAGGATACCTTGTATATCCATCAGGGACAGCAGTATTTCTATCGCTGTCAGATTAATGGTCTGGTAGACTATATTTACAGTGGTGATAATGCGAAGGTGCTTTTTAACGATTGTATTTTGAATTCTGTATATTATGCAGATAAGCTGCAAGGCTATATCGCAGTACCTAAGACAGCTGCTGATAATAACTATGGTTTGGTATTTAATCAGTGTGCTTTGGTTTATGAAGATGGCTGTTCGGGTACAAAGTATCTGTTGTCGAGACCTTGGGGACCTGATGCAATGGTTACATGGATTAACTGTTATATGGGTACTGTGCTGAATGAAACGCTTCCTTATGCGGATATGAGCGGAAATGCGTGGCAGGATGCGAGACTTACAGAGTATTACTCATATGGTCCAAGTTATCAGATTAATGAAAACAGAGCACAGATATCAAAAAGACATGCAAATGCATTGATTAGCACAGGTAAGCTGAATTATTGGGATACCTTTATCGGTAATATTTCAACAGCAAGAGAGATGAGATATACAGGAACTGCCTTTACATCGGAGACCTACTCCTGGTCAGAGGGTGATGACTCGGCTATGGCAGACTTCTTTATGGAAGGTTATGCAGAAGACTACGGAGTAAGCGGTGGCGGACTTTTGAAGGAGACCAGCTCAAATTATTATCAGGTTGGTACAGCAGAAGAGTTCTTGGCAGCATTAACATCTGTTAAGACAAAGGGTAAGCCTTCTGTTATTGAATTGACGGCGGATATCGGACTTGGTTCTAAGGAATTAGGTAATTTGATGAATACTTATTCAACGATTATTAAGCCGTATAGTAATCAGCCGTTGACGCATCCGACATTGTTGAATACAGGTGTATCAGTCCTGACGATACAGAAGATGAAGGATTTAACTATCTTTTCGCATAGCGGTTATACTATCAAGCATGCCAATATCACAATCAAGGAAAGCTCGAATATCATGATTCGAAATCTTCGATTTGATGAGCTTTGGGAGTGGGATGAAGCAACTGCGGGTGCTTATGACCGAAATGACTGGGACTACATGACGATTCAGAAGTCAGATGGTATCTGGATTGACCATTGTTCCTTCTATAAGGCTTATGATGGTATCATTGATATTAAGTCGCCGACACCAACGTCGAATGTTACAATTTCGTGGTGTAACTTCCTTCCGGGAAGTAAGGATGGTACCTTCCTTCAGACAATGCTGGATGAGTTAAAGGCAAATCCGGGTAATTACCCGAATAGCTATCAGACCATGCTGAATGCAGGTATGACAGAGGAGCAGATTTACAACTATGCATATGCACAGAAGAAGACCTTCCTTTTAGGTCAGAGTGATAGTGCGACAGATGCGGCTGGTATTAAGGCTACTTATGCAAATAACTATTTTGCGAATTCTATGGACCGATTGCCACGACTGCGTTATGGTACGGCGCATGTATACAATACTATCATGGATTCGCAGGCAGTTCTGGATGCGAAGAATGAGGTTACAAGTGATGCCATGAAGACGAAGTTTGTCAGCAATGGTGCGTCTTCTACATGTGGTGCGCAGATGCTCTTGGAGGGCTGTTATATCAGTGGTATTGTAAATGCACTTAATTCGGGTAATGGAAGCAGTCCTGCAGGTTATATCAATGCAATCAATTCACTCTATTATCTGGATGGAAAGATTGCGACACTTGAAGTGAAAAATAATACTTCGGCAGATGATAAGGTATTGGTAACGGATGCTACAAGCTTTAGACGTAATTTGCCATATACTTATGCGACTAAGAACGCAGCAAATCTCTATAATAGTGTATTCCCGTATTCGGGAGCAGGTAAGATTACGCTTACGACCTTGCAGTGGGAGAAGACCTCTTATAATGTAACGAAAGCATCTTCAGAAAGCTCATCAGTAACGGATGCACCGGAGAATAATGAGGATATTTCCGGTAAGGTAGATTATGAGGATGTTAAGGATGAGCTTGCAAACGGAACGGGTGAGGAACTCTTACCTGAGGAGACGTTGCCTGAGGAGACATTGCCGGAAGAGACAATGCCTGAGAAAAACCAGCAGAATCGTGATGACAGAACAGACAATAATAAGAAGGATACAGCACCAGCCAAGAAGCCGGGTGATACGGTAGTGGTAAATGGTAAGACCTATATTATTGTAAGTGATAAGGGAGACGTTGCGTATCGTGTGGCAGCATCCTTGCCGGAAACAGTTCTGACGAAGGAAGTTAAGGATGTTACCAAGGCTAATAGTGTATTCGATTTGGAGGCATATTTAAAGAAAGACCTGATGAATACCAATGTTGGTCAGGTTGTGCACATGATGAATCGTGCAATAGAGAATATGGCGGTATATGATATTACTGTTGTGGTTCTTGTTGATGGCGCGTGGGTTGAGGTTACGGCAGCAACCTTCCCGAAGGCAGGATTGAATATCACAATTCCTTATCCGGCAGGAACAAGCGCTAAGACACATCAGTATGCGGTCAGCCATATGATTGTACATGGTTATAACGGAAAGGTTCCGGGAACGATTGAATACATGACGCCGTATTGTGCAGAAGACGGTTTGCTGTTACATATTACGGGCGCTTCACCATTTACGGTGGCATGGGAAAGTATTGTGGCAGCAGTAGTACCGGATAAGACGGAAGTAACCACGGGACAGACGATAACCATGGATGATGGTACGGTTGTGAATAAGTGGGTTGCAGCTCTTTCGTCCAATACAAGTAATGCAAGCGGAGAGGAAGAGGATGCAGCATCCAGAGCAAGAAATGCAGCGATGTCTACACGATTTACAATCGACAGCGTAATGGGTTCAGGATATCTGTTTATGGTAAGCTTTATCAGTATAGCAGTGATGTTTACCGGCAATTACTTATACTTCAGATATAAGAGAAAGAAAGAGATAGAAGAAGAGGAATTGCGTCTGAGTATGCGTTAAACTAAGAGGAAGTAGTTAAAAGGTGCTTGTCAATGTGACAGGCACCTTTTTCTTGATAAAAGATTGCTTAAAGATGCAAAAATAATGAAAGTTGTCAGAAAATATGGTATACTTATTTTATATAGTTTGAAATAGTAATAGCTGAAATATAGAATGGAGGTAAAAATGAAAAAAGGTAGTTTAAAGGGGAAATTATTGGCGCTAGTATTGCCACTTTTGGCACTGGTTGTTTCGGTAATTATGGTGATTAATTTCACTAGCACTAAAAAAATTATGACCGATGCGACATATCAGGAGCTGAAGGAAGAATCCAATTATAATGCAAAGGTAATTGAGGCATGGAAGGAATCTCTAATATCATCATTGAATTCGGTGCAAAATACATTGGAGTCTGTTCGTTTTACGTCAGATCAGCAGGAGTTGGGATATTTAGAAGCAGTTACCGAGCAGATGATAGAAAGTATTCCGAATGGAATTTATGAGGCGGCGTCAGATGGTACCTATTTGGATGGCTCGGGTTGGGTTCCAGATGCTGATTATATACCTACGGAGCGAGATTGGTATATAGAGGGACTGGAACATAATAGTTTTGAATTCGGCGCACCGTATCTAGATGCTAGCACGGGAAGCTTTATCGTTAGTGCAACGACTAAGTTGAATAGAAATGATAAGAAGAATATGGTTGTAGCAGTGGATATCCCTCTGATAGGTATTACAGAAATGGTAGCAGAGATTCAGGTTATGGGAGCGCAGACAGGATATGCTTTTTTGGTAGATGGTAGCACAAATACAATTCTTGCACACAGAGATGAATCCTTGAATGCGGTTCAAATATCAGAAGCTTCAAGTGATAGCTTTTTGGCAGAGGTTTCAAAGAAAACATCTTTAAACGAGTTTGCATTTGAAGAGATAGACTATAAAGGACAACCGTATTTTGTAGCATTAGAACCAGTTGAGGGTACGAGTTGGATTTTGATATCCTGCGTTGCAGAGAATGAGGTATTTCAGGAATTAACACAAACCTCTATTTTGTATGTTATCATTGCTGTTGTTGCAATTATTATTTCAGGAATTATTATAGGAAGAGTAATCCATGTGACAGTATCGCCGATTGGAGGATTAACCAATAGCATTTCTAAGATTTCAGAAGGTGATTTTACGGTTGTAATCGAACCTAAGGGAAATGATGAAATTACAGTAATGAGTGCAGCAATGAAGAGGTATGTGGAAGACATGGGGACTATAATTTTGGATATCAGAAATATATCCAAGCAATTAGCAGAGAATGCAACACAAGGAAAGCATAGTTCTGTATCCTTAAAGGATTCCTCACAGGTACAGGCTCAAGCTATGAAGGATATGCATGCAACAATAGAACAGCTGGCATATGCTGTTAACGAGATTGCACAGAATGCGACGACTCTTGCCCAGGCTGTTGAAGCAACGACGGCGCATGGTGTTCAGGCAAATAATGCAATGCAAAATACTGTTTCGATTGCAGATGATGGTTATCGGGATATGAAGAATGTTCAAGAAGGTATGCAGAAGGTTGTTGCTTCAATGCAAGAGCTGGCGAACATAGTTGAAAGTGTTGGTGAATCAACAGAAGAAATCAACGGAATTATTAAGATAATCGGAAGTATAGCGTCACAGACTAATCTCTTATCATTGAATGCATCTATTGAAGCCGCCAGAGCAGGTGAAGTGGGAAGAGGTTTTGCGGTTGTGGCTGATGAGATTGGTAAACTTGCAGATGAAAGTGCCCAGTCAGTTCAAAGGATTAGTGAGATTATTGGAAAGATTACATCGCAGGTTGGTGTAATGGTGGATAAGACAAGAGAAAGCGTTACAGTAATAGAAGATAATTCAACAGCAGTAACAGAGGCTTGTTCGACTTTTAGAGGAATCTGCGATGATATAACTAACACAAGCAATGTTATGGAAGAAATGATGGGGCAGATAAGTCAGGTAAATGATGTTGCAAGTAATATGGCTGCGATTTCGGAAGAACAGTCAGCAAGCACAGAAGAAATATCTGCAACGATAGAAAACTTGACACAGAATGCACAAAAGGTAGCTCAGGAAAGTGGTCAGGTAGAACATTGTGCGGAGCTGTTAATGGATTCGTCTGTTTCATTGGAAGAGTATATGAGTAAATTTACAGTATGATAAATAAAGAATGTGCTTAGGCACATTCTTTATTTATTGAATCTCTTTTGCAATGTATGTTATCATGATTTTATTGTATGACATTCAAGGAATGAGGGAGAGCTTATGACCTTACAACAGCTTAGATATGTAGTGACAGTTGCAGAAACAGGGAATATAACGGAGGCAGCAAAGCGTTTATTTGTTTCACAGCCAAGTCTCACGAATGCGATTCGCGAATTGGAGAAAGAGATGCAGATTAGCATATTTGTACGCACCAATAAGGGAGTTACCGTTTCCAATGAGGGAGATTTGTTTCTTTCATATGCGAGACAGGTGTTGGAGCAGACAAGCCTTTTAGAAGAGAAGTTTTTAAATAAGAAGGAGCAAAGTCCGAGGTTTTCGGTATCCTGTCAGCATTATTCCTTTGCGGTGAATGCTTTTGTGGATGTGATTCGTGAGTTTGGCGGTGATAAGTATGATTTTACTCTTCGAGAAACCCAGACACATGAGATTATAGAGGATGTCAGTCGTATGAAGAGTGAGATAGGTATTTTGTATACGTCTCCGAAGAATGAAGAGGTGATAATGAAGCTGGTGCGTCAGCATGGTCTTGTGTTTGAGGAGTTGTTTGTCGCAAAGCCCCATGTGTTTATTTCGGCAGAACACCCTCTTGCGAAGAAGGGTATTGTGACGTTAGAGGATTTAGAGCCGTATCCGTATTTGTCTTTTGAGCAGGGGGAGTATAATTCCTTCTATTTTTCAGAGGAGATATTAAGTACCTTGGACCATAGTAAGAATATCAAAGTAAGAGACAGGGCGACTTTGTTTAATCTGGTGATTGGTTTGCATGGCTATACAGTGAGCAGCGGTGTTATCAGTCAGGAACTGAATGGTGAGAATATTATTGCTAAGCCCCTTGATGTAGATGAATGTATGCGGATAGGTACGATAAGACAGAAGGATATGCCTCTTAGTCGTTATGCATCGGCTTATTTGGACTATTTGAAGAATCATATATAGTTGAGATTGAAAAAAAGAAGAAAGACCATCTTGCTATAGTTAAAAACTATGACAAGGTGGCCTTTTTTTATATTTTTAAATCTTGGGAAGATATTGTAAACTGATATTGTTACAGAGATACTTTGGCAAATGTGACTCTGCATCATTACATAAACTACCGGAAAGAACAGAGAGGTTTGATGACAATATGAGAATTTCAGATATTCATAATAATAACAAAACAGTATTATCTTTTGAGATATTTCCACCTAAGCGTGATACGGAGCTTAGAGATATAGATGAGACATTAGAGATTTTATGTGAGCTTAAGCCGCAGTATATCAGTGTTACCTTTGGCGCCGGCGGAAGTGCCAACTGCAACAATACGATTGAGCTTGCTAAGAAGATTAAGTATCAGTATGGTGTGGAACCGGTGGTACATTTGACTTGCCGCGGATATGATAAGGCTGAGATTGATGAGTTTTCCAAGGTGTTGGTAAGTGAAGGGATTGAGAATATCTTAGCGCTTCGTGGTGACCCGAATCCGAACATTCAGGAGAAGGATGATTTTAAATATGCCTCTGATTTGGTAGCTTATTTGAAGCAGAAGAATCAGTTCTGTATTGCAGGTGCATGTTATCCGGAGTGTCATCCCGAGTCAGAGAGCAGAGTCAGTGAGATTAAGAATCTTAAGACTAAGGTAGATGCAGGTGCGGAGATTTTACTTTCCCAGTTATTCTTTGATAATGAGACTTTCTTTAAGTTTGAGGAGGATTGTCGTATTGCCGGAATTAATGTTCCGATTGTTCCGGGCATTATGCCTGTTATCAACGCGGCACAGATTAAGAGAATGGTGTCCCTTTGCGGTGCATCCTTCCCGACACGTTTTCAGAAGATTATTACCAAGTATGAGGATAATAAGGAAGGCCTTTTCGATGCCGGAATGTCCTATGCCTTGAGTCAGATTATTGATTTGCTGGCAAATGATGTGAACAGCATTCATTTATATACGATGAATAACCCAAGAGTTGCAAGAAGAATTTGCGAGGGTGTGAAGAATATTATATAGAGAAGAGGAGTATATAAGGGATGATAATGGGAGTTCTTGCTGTTGTTCAGCAAAGCGGTGACGGAGAAGTGATTGTATCGGGTAAGATACAGGGAAGTGTAAAAGAGGGAGATGCGGTATATATTGTAAATCGTGGAGATAATACGTCGACAATTTTTGGGATGGTTTCTTCTGTTACAGGAGGAGAGGAAAGTGCGGGGAGCTTGGCTGCAATAGGAATCCAAAATGGAGCTTTTTATAACATGAAGCCGGGCACTGTTATATATACAGGCAGTTATTCACAGGAAGAGATACATGACACGTATGCAAGAGCGCTTGGAGACGTATATGTAGGTTTGCAACAGTTGGAGCTGACAGATAAGGATATAGAACGATTAAGTCTTTCTGATTTGGTAGAGATTTGGAATCTCTTTTTGATATGGATTCAATCAGGTGCAGGCAGTGCTATGGACGAGATACGTCGAGAGTTGTATAAACAGAGGCAGGTAGTTCTGGTACAGGAAATATGCAAGAAGCTTATGGTTGAAAAGGAAGTTTATTGTGTATACAGTAAAGCAACCAGACAGCCTTATATGTATTCAAGGACTGTAAGACAGGAACAACGATGCATGTGTACGCCACCTCATATTTGGCTTTTTACAAAGAGCGTGTTTGATTTCATTATTCCTACTCTTTCAAAGGATATTTATGGGGTGATGCCGATTAAAAGCGGGGAAGACGGTACCGGTATCTATCGTTTCTTGAGTGATGTTATTCGGTTGAATGGAGTGAATGAGGTTGCCATTCAGTCACATCATTGTTGTATACCTAACTGGATGTTAGTCCCGGAGTTGGATGATAGTGAAGTGCAGAACCAGTCGATGACCAATCCTGATGTTGTTCGTTGGATTTTATTAATGGGGCAGATGGAGTCGATAAACAGTGAGGATGAGATATTAAGTTATAATTTGTATCATGATTTCATGTTGAAAGCACTAAAGGAAGCAAAACTTCTGATTCCGGTGCAGTATGATAATGAATCGGTTCAAGGAGAGACTCAGGTCAATATAGTATCTATGTCAGGAAAGGGTGAGCGTAGAGCGGTTCGTTTGTTCACGGATTGGAGAGAGTTTAGGATGGCATTCGGTGAAGAGTGGGATGGAATGGCAGTATCTTTAGCAGATATGATTGGTACGTATGATTGTATTATCAATGCAGGGACAAATGCGAATGCAGGTTGTTATATAGACCAAGATATGTATGAAAGTTAGAATAATGTATTAGAAAATGTCTTTTGGTAAATACGAAAAGGGTTTATCAAAAGGCATTTATTTTGTTGACATAAATCCGCCATAAACGTAAGATAAAACTATCACAAAAGAGAAGTTATTGGAGGAAGTAATAGTGAGTGAACAGGAATTAGCAGTGATGTCATCATCCCAGCTGGAAAAAGAGCTGGAGAAGGCATTGCAGTCTGTGGAGCAGGCAAAGGCAGCCTATACGGAAGCCTGCAAGCAGGGAATCTTTGCACGCTTTGGTGAAGCGGCGAAGGAGAAAAAGGGACTTGTAGCAGATGCGGAGGCATATGAAACACAGGTAAGAGGCGCATTATTTAAGGCAAATCAGTCAGAGACATTAAGCAGTCTGTCCAAGGAGAGTCTGGATGCACTGGCAATGTATTACGATTCATCGAATCCGGATACACCTGTAACATACACAGGGCAGTATGCCAAGGAGCAGGTGCTTCAGGCATTCGAGAAGCAGGGCTTGGGAACCGATGATGCCACATTTTCAAAGATATATGAGTATTACAGATTTGCAGCGGATGAACAAAGAGCTGCACTTAAGCAGACACAGCTACAGGAGCAGTATGCCGATGCATCGGGACTTGAGAAGATAGGAATGAACCTTGAGACTATTGCAACAGCACCTGTAAGAGGCTTCTCTGCAATGTCAGAGATGATAGAAGCAGGGATAGGATATCATGATGAGAATGCACCGCTTAATATCAACGACAGGGCCTTTGATTTGACAAACTTCAGTAATACAGTGAGAA